>JBBSRY010000317.1:0-4048 GCA_038242595.1 Mycobacteriales bacterium | reverse complement strand
CACAGTGCTTGCCGATACCTGATGGGACGTCCGCGAAGTTGGCGGCGGCTTCATTTGTCAACCCGATGACCACCCTCGGCATGGTTTCCACGATGCGCTCGGAGGGGCACACAGCGCTGGTGCATACCGCTGCCGCGTCCAACCTCGGTCAAATGCTGGTCAAGCTATGCCTGGCCGAGCAGGTCCCGTTGGTCAATATCGTGCGATCGCAGGCCCAGTGTGAGTTATTGCGGGGGATCGGCGCTACGCACGTACTCGATTCATCGACCGACAGTTTCACCGGGGATCTCACTGCTGCGCTGACCGAAACCGGCGCTACGTTGGCGTTTGACGCAATCGGTGGCGGCAAGCTGGCAAGCCAGATCCTTGCCTGTATGGAATCGGCGCTGAGTGCGGGACAGCAGTTCAGTGGCTATGGGTCACCCACCCACAAACAGGTCTATGTCTACGGCGGATTGGACACCGGTCCGACCGAGTTGCGGCGCTCCTATGGGATGGCGTGGGGTATTGGCGGATGGTTGCTGGGGAACTTCCTCAAGACGGTTGAGGCACGGACGTTCGGTGAGATGCGGCAGCGTGTAGCGGCTAATCTGACCAGCACCTTCGCCAGCACTTACACCAATGAGGTCAGCCTGCAGGATGCGCTGAAGTTGGAGAGCATCAACCAGTACAACCGTCGGGCAACGGGAAGCAAGTACCTCATCACTCCCCACTAGATCCGAACGCGCTCGCGACGGCCGTGCCGGTCGGACGTCGAGACCGCCTGCCGGTTGGGCCGGCTTTGCCAGGACCCGCCGGCTCCTAGCGGCCCAGTGCTGTGGACCGCCGTTGTTTGGCCAGGAACCAGAGCCCGAGAATCGGCAGGATCAACGGCACATACCCGTATCCGCTGCCGAACCGGGACCACACGGTGTCGTGCGGGAAGGCCCCTGAATCAAAGACGGACAATGTGCCCACGACCAGCACTCCCAGCAACTCGACACTGCAGGCGGTCAGCGCGAGAGGCGCGGCGAACGGTCGGCGGGAAATCAGACCGACAGTGGCCGCGATGTAAATGATTCCGGATAACAGCGACAAGCTGTAGGCCAACGGGGCCTCGTCGAATTTGGTGAACAACTGGACGGTCGCCCTGGCCGTTGCGGCCAGCGCGAACACCGCGTACAGCGCGATCAGAATCCGCCGCGGTCCGGTACTGGACTCGGGCTCGAAATGGTCGATAGGTCCGTCGGGTGAGGGAGTCTCGGACACCGGTTTTTCAAGCATTGACATTCCCCATCCGCCAGAGCTGAAGTAGCCGCAGCATCATTACGGCCACCACCACAGCAGTGAAGCACAAACTCAGACTGCCCCATCTGGTGCGTTCGATCCGCGCCAGATAGATACCCAATGGCAGGGGCAGCAACACGCCGCCGAGATAGGCGTAGAACGTCACTGGTTCGGCCACCTGAGCACCACCGATCATCTTCAGGATGGAAATCACCGATTGGATCAGCAGGATGACCTCGAGCACTGCTGCGGCGATGATGGCCTGGCCGGATGCGGGTTTGCGCAGGTAGGACTCGATGCCGCTCCAGGCCGCCAATGCCAGGCCCAGGATCATCACCGCATACGCAAACACACTGATCAAGGCGGTTACTCCGGACGCTCTGGTAGTGACGCCCCAGGACTGGTTGATTCCAGGCGGGCTGATATCCACCATAAGTCAGCCGCCGGGCACCTGTGGATACGTGCGCAACCTCACCGCCCCGCAGTCTCGGACTGAAATTGTCGGACCTCCTTGCTACCGTCGGTGCTGCACTGACAGATGGTTCCGGCGTGTTCGAGGGCTTGGCGGGCGGTAGAGGCAGCCGGGTCGAGATCGGCCCGTACAGGATTGAGGACGCAGCAGCGTGAGCGCACCGAGTGAGCCGACCGGCACCATGGACCGGGCACGCAATCTCGCCCCGATGACGGTGGCGGTGCCCGCTCTGGCGCTGGCTGCGGTGCTGCTGGTGGTGGCGCCCTGGATCGGGGTCGTGACCTCCGACGACGGCAGCTCCACCAGTGCGCCGGTGCACAGCGGCTGGGCGGCGGCGGTCCCGCTGCTGGTCGTCGTCCTGCTGGCGCTCTCACGCCGGGCCGTGGCGCTTGCAGCCGTCGCGGGACTCGGTGTATTCGGACTGGTGCGGCTGATTGCCGATCTCGGTGTGGTGATCGACCCGGGTGAAACCCTGCGTCCGGAACTGTTCGGTATCCAGACGCTCACTGCCAACCCGCTGCACATCACCTGGGCCGCCTGGATGCTGATTCTGGCCGACCTCCTGATGCTGGCTGCGGCAACTGTGGCCGGGAATGTGGTGGCCGACACCCTTGAACCGTTGGGTCGGTGGGATGCCGGTCGGCTCGACCTGGATGCCGACACACAGGTCCAGGGCGCGGCGCCATTGGAGCCACAACAGCGCCCGCGACTGATGAGGACCAGCCCGTCCTCGGTGGTCGGCATCATCGCTGCGACCGGATACTTGGCTGCCAATCTGGGTGAGGCCTACTCGGATCCGCTGCCGGTGATCCGTCCTGGATTCACCGATATTGGGTTGTGGGGGAGCATGACGGCGGCAGCGGCCGGGTTGCTGCTGGCGATGGCCGTTCTTCTTTCCTCGGCGCTGGATGCCGGAACGGCGCGTGGCTTATTACTGGGGCTGGGACTCGGAGCAGCCGGGCCACCCCTGGTGGTTCTGTTGGGCAGCATCGGCAACAGCACCGCCTCTCCGAGTTCGCTGGCCTGGTTGGCGTTGGCCGGTTCAGCGCTATTGGTGGTTGCCGGTTTACTGCGCCGGGACGCGGTCGGCCAGGACCAGCCAGCGGCCGCGCCCGGATCAAGTTCGGACGAGGCAACGGATGCGGGGAATGTGGACCCGAGTTCGCTTGCGCGGTGGAATCTGTTGCTGGCTATCGCCACCTTAGGTGCAGCCGTGCTGGCGCTGGCGGCCTACCTGCTTCCACAGGCAGGTTTTGTTTTCCGCTCCTATCTTTCCAACGACCCGGCAGCGGCCGCTGCGGTGCCGGACGATGGGTTGACCTCGGCGTTTGCGCCGGCCGGCAGCATCTATCTGCTTGTTTCGGTGTTGCTGCTCATTGTTGCCGTGCTGCTGGTCATTCCACGGACGCGAGCGTGGGGGCGCACTGCGTTGACCCTTGCCTGGGTGCCCGCTGTGGCCGCCTTCCTCTTCGCCGTGCAATACGTCAATCAGGTTCGAAGCCCGGAACTGGTCGCCGGAGTGGTCTTTCAGGCCGACACCACCTTCAGGTCCGGGCTGTGGCTGGGGTTGGCGGCCACCATCGCCTCGATTGCTGTCGGGGTGTTGGCACCAATCGTGACCGGCCGAGCCGATGATGCCGCTGGTGAGGATGTATCAGAAATCGAACTTGCCGATCGGGCACCGTGGGCGCACGGCATCGCCGGGGCACTGAGTGTCCTGGTCTTCGTCGGGATCGGACCGCAGGCCTGGACCAGCGATCTGAGTTCCTCGGCCGGTCTGTTCGCCGGCGCCGACCGCACCGATTTTTGGGCGCTCTGGGTCACCGCGATTGCGGTCATCATTGCGTTTTGGGTTGCGGTGAAACACGCTCGTCGTGATATCTCGCTCGCACTGTTCGTCACTTCTGCTGTCGTGTTGCTGCCGCGGTTGGTCCTGACCGGTGACGTGCGCTCGCAGACCGGTTTCAATATCCTGACCGGTTTTTGGCTCAATATCGTGTTGGTCATCGCGGTATTGGTGGCCGGCGCGATGGCGTGGAAACTCATCGGAGGGCCAACGTGGGATCGGCCGGCCGAACCCGCACTGCCAGAGAGCGGCCTGCGGGCAGGGAAAGCCAAGGGCAGCAAGGTTTCTCCAGCGCCGGCCAGCTCTGGGGCAACCGGCCCCAAGGGTAAGGCAAGCCCCCGTTGAAGCACCGTCCCACCCTCCCCCTGGGCCCCGGTTCAACGAGCCTCGGGTGAGAGACCTCACCCCGCTCCGGGCCTTCCCAAGGTGCGGCAGTACGAGGGGGCTGGCTAGGGTACTTGACT
>JBBSRY010000316.1:0-4063 GCA_038242595.1 Mycobacteriales bacterium | reverse complement strand
GTTGCTGATCCAACCGGTCGAGATCACCGTTCGCGCCACCCTTGCGGGGGCGACGCGCCACTCGTGAATCCACCGAAACATAGCCAACCAAAGTGGCAATCTTGCCGTCGGCGGTGACTTCGCCGATTTTGGTGCCGGCTTCGGCATTCTCCGGCGTTTGCGACTGGGTGTCCGGCAGCGGCGTTGAGTGACCGGGCTTCTCGGTGACCGCGCCGAGATCCGGCGGAACGAGGGTCGCAGCGGGTTCCGCTGCGACGCCCGGATCGGTATCAATGGTGATGATCGGCGTTCCGACATCCACCGTGACGCCCTCCGCGACCAGGATCGCGTGCACCCGGCCGGCAAACGGGCAGGGCAGTTCGACCGATGCCTTGGCGGTTTCGATCTCCACGATGATCTGGTTGACCGTGACCTCATCGCCGACAACTACCCGCCAGCCCAGAATCTCGGCTTCGGTCAGGCCCTCGCCCACATCGGGCAACGGGAAGGATTGCAATCTGTTCACTGTGCTTGTCATGTGTGGTTCCGCCTTCTCAGTAGGCAAGACTGCGGTCGACGGCCTCGAGGACGCGGTCCAACGATGGCAAGAACATTTCTTCCAAACGGCTTGGTGGGTACGGAGTATCGAAGCCGGCCACCCGAATGACCGGGGCCTGCAAGGAATGGAAGGCCAACTCCGTCACGCGAGCGGAGATCTCCGAGGTGATCGAGGTTTCCCGCGGCGCTTCGGAAACCACCACCAGGTGCCCGGTATGCCGCACCGATTCCACGATCGGGTCCAGATCCAGCGGCGAGAGCGACCGCAGGTCAAAGAGTTCCAGCGAGCGCCCCTCGGTTGCCGCCGCTTCGCCGGCCGCCAGAACCGGCGCCATCGATGGCCCGTAGGACACCACGGTGCAATCGGTACCGGCCCGACGCAGCACGGTGCGGAAGGTATCAGTGGGAGCTGTCGCTGTCTCTACTTCGCCTTTCTGCCAGTAACGACGTTTGGGTTCGAAAAACACCACCGGGTCGTCGCAGGCTATGGCTTGCCGCAGCATGTGATAGCCGTCGGAAGCATTGGCACAGGCGACCACCTTGAGACCGGCAATATGGCAGAAGAACGACTCCGGTGATTCCGAATGATGTTCTACGGCGCCGATTCCACCGCCGAACGGGATCCGGATAACCATCGGCATTTTCCATGCCCCCTGGGACCGATAGGTCACCTTGGCGACCTGCGAAATGATCTGGTCAAAGCCGGGAAAGACAAAACCGTCGAATTGGATCTCCACTACCGGCCGATATCCACGCAGGGCCAGACCGACTGCGGTTCCGACGATTCCACTCTCGGCCAGTGGTGTGTCCATCACCCGGTGCTCGCCGAAATCCTTCTGCAACCCGTCGGTAATTCGAAAGACACCGCCGAGTTTGCCGACATCCTCACCCATCACCAGGACTTTGTTGTTCTCCGCCATGGAGTCGCGCAGTGCCGTATTCAGCGCCTTGGCCAGGGTCAATGTGGTGGCGCTCATTTGTGGCCACCCACGGCCCCATCGTCGGCGAAGCCATCGAGATAGGCCGCGAAATCAGCCTCCTGGTCTCGCAACTGCTGGGTGCTTTCGGCGTACACGTTGCTGAAAATCCTTTCCGGACCGGGGGTTTGCAGATCAACGCAGTGTTTGCGGAATCTTGCGGCCAACTCATCGGCCTCCGCCTGCACCTGGTCGAAGAAGGCGGCATCGGCCATTCCGCTGCGAGCCAAGAATGCTTTGACCCGCTCGATCGGGTCGAGCAGCTTCCAGGCCTCAGTTTCGTCGGCGAGGCGATAGCGGGTCGGGTCGTCGGAGGTGGTGTGCGCGTCCATCCGGTAGGTGAAGGCCTCAATCATTACCGGGCCGTTACCGGTGCGGCATTCATTCATCGCCCACCGACTGACCGCCAAACAGGCGAGCACGTCATTGCCATCCACCCGGATGCCCGGAATGCCGTAGGCAGCGGCCCGTTTGAACAGCGGAACCCGGGTTTGCTTTTCCACCGGTTCTGAAATTGCCCATTGGTTGTTCTGGCAATAGAAGACCACCGGGGCATTGAACGCAGCTCCAAAGACCATGCCCTCGTGGACATCCCCCTGGCTGGTGGCACCATCACCGAAGAAACACATGGTGGCCTCAGCGGTGGCTTCATCACCCAGAACGCCGTCGAATCGCTGGCCCATGGCATACCCAACAGCGTTGAGTACCTGATTTCCGATGACGATCGTGTAGTTGTGGAAACGTTTCTCCGCCGGATTCCAGGTTCCGAAGTCGATACCGCGGAAAATTCCCAGCAGATCGACCGGGTCGACTCCACGACACCAGGCAATGCCGTGCTCCCGGTAGGACGGGAACGCCATGTCCTGCGGCTCCAGCGCCCGGCCGGCGCCGATCTGGGCGGCCTCCTGGCCCAGTAACGGCACCCAGATTCCGAGCTGCCCCTGACGCTGCAGCGCATTACCCTCGCGATCAAAGCGCCGCACCAGGCACATATCCCGGTACAGCCCCTTGACCAGTTCTGGGGTGACGTCGATGGGGAAATCCGGGTGCGGCTCGAACACGCCCTCCGGAGACAGCATCGACACCGAATCCCGGGCAGCGCTGGTAGCGCGCAATCCGGCGATGACCTCATGCGGTTCCGGTAGTGCCGATGTCCCGGCCGCGCCGCGGGCGGTCGCCTCCTCGGCGCTGCTCGCACGTTCTATCCAGCTGTCCGCTGCAGGGCCTGGTGTCATCTGTTTCTCCTTACTCGCTCGACGACTCACCGGGGTGACCGGTGCGCATCGGGGGGTGGGCCGGCAGGCAACTATGCCCTGGGGTGGTGGGCGGCGCGACCTGCTGCTGATTACCTGTGCAGTTGTGTCCGGTCGGGCGGGCCGACCGGAGAGCAGTCGACATCCAACGGACATCAGCGGCCTACCGTCCATACTTTCACGAATTGTCGATCTTTGTTGCCCGCCTCGTTCCGGGTATCGGGGGGTCAAAGTGTTGTCCTACAGCGCATCCGGCAGTTGGATCACTCCCGAGCACGGCAGCCGCCCGATACCGGGTGGGCAGGTGCGGGTGTGCGGCGCGCCAGAGCGCCCTAGGATGATCCCAACCGCATCAAATCCAACGCCAATAACGCAGGTCACGGGGTGGAGCCGATACACCCGATGGCGATGACACATCTCGGCTGGAGGCACATCGTGGAACTTGAGCATCGATTTGAAGTCCCGGTCGGGATCAGCAAGGCCTGGCCGGCCCTGCTGAATATGGAACTGGTGGCCCCGTGCTTTCCGGGAGCGTCACTGGAGACCGTGAACGGCGACGAATTCACCGGTTCGGTCAAGATCAAGCTCGGCCCGATTCAGTTGAACTACAAGGGCAAAGCAAAAATCGTCGAAAAGGACGAGCAGAATCATCGAGCGGTCATCGAGGCCAACGGCAACGCTGCCCGGTCCGCCTCCACCGCGACCATGTTGGTGACTGCCACCGCAACCTCGGTGGCACCGAACCGAACCGCCGTCGATCTGGTGACCACACTTGCCATTACCGGCCGTCCGGCACAATTCGGTCGCGGCGTCATGGTCGAGGTCGGCAACAAGCTGATCGGCCAATTTGCCGACAACATCGCCAAGGAACTCACCGGCAAGTCCGGGAACGGCGTCACCCTGGTGGGGGTGGTCAACCCGGATGAGGTCGCGGCGAAGGTCAGTACGGATGAGGGGCTACCGACGGTGAACACACCCACTGTCGGCGCCCACGCTGCGGTCGAAGATCCGGCCGCCGCCGGACATGCGACTGCCGACACCGCCAAAGCTGCGTCATCCGCCGGCGGAACCGCTCCGTTTGCCGGTGGCACCGCGCCGTCCGGTTCACCTCGCCGGATCACCCCGCCGTCGCAGGCCACTGAGCCAATTGATTTACTTGAATCGGCCGGCGCACCGGTGTTGAAGCGACTCGCACCGCTTGTCGCAGCGTTGCTGGTGGTGTTTCTGATCGTGCAGAAACTACGCAAGAAGAAATCCTGATCGGCTGGTTCTGATTGCTGGTTCTGCGAACTGCTG
>JBBSRY010000315.1:0-4078 GCA_038242595.1 Mycobacteriales bacterium | reverse complement strand
GGTGCCCAGGTCCGGCCGCACGGTGCGATAATCCGCGACCGCGTAACCGCCATCGGAATCCCCGGGGCGTGGATTGAGCAACGGCATCAGATGCAGGTAATTGACGCCGAGATCCTTGAGATAGGGCGCCTTGTCGGCCACCCCGGCGAGATTGCCGGCAAACCGTTCGGTGTAGGCGGCATAGCCGAGCATCTGCTGGCTTTGAAACCAGTCCGGGCTCAACGTGCGTTCCTCATCCAGGAGATGGAGTTCATCCTCCCGTTCCTGGAAAGCCTTGGCCGCCTGCCGGACCAGCCGCAGCGCGGTCGCCTGCGCCAACTCGGCCGGATAAACCGCATCCAGCGCATCGATCAGATCCGGCCACCACTTCTGCAGCCGCAATTGCAGGGTAGTTCTGCGATGTTCCGGCGCGCTCGACAGTTGTTCGGCAACGATCTGCTGGGCGGCACTGAGTGCCGCTGAGGTGGCGGAGGAAACCATCGAGGCGCTCTGCATCGGGTCATCTTCCCCTACCGCAGAAGTGTCGAAAGACAGGACATGGCTACTGTGTGATGAATGATCACCGTAAGCGAGACCGTGCAGACCAAGTTGCCGGCCGAAGAAGCATTTGCTTATCTCTGCGAGTTCGAACACACCAGTGAATGGGATCCAGGGACTCCCCTGGTCGAGAAGAAAACTCCGGGCCCCGTAGCGGTGGGATCGAACTTCTATGCCGAGGCGCAATTTCGGGGCAAGAGGCAGCCGATCAACTACGTCGTAACCGAACTCAGTGATAGCCACATCGAACTGCGCGGCGAGAATAAGACCATCATTTCGGTAGACACCATCAATGTCCGACCGAGTTCCAACGGCAGCACGGTCACCTACACCGCTAAGTTCAGTCTCAAGGGCATTTTGAAGGTCGCTGAATTTCTGCTGAAATCGACCTTTCAAGGGCTTGCGAAGCCGGCCGCCGATGGCCTGAAACGCAAACTCGACCAGCTCGCCGCGATGGGCTGACCCAGGCCTGAATTGAGCGGTTTTCCTAAATCGACCCACCAGTGGTTGGCTGGTGCGGTGTCCATTGCAGAAACTGTTGCCGCCGGTACCACCACCGATAATTTCCACATCACGACCCACCTCTCCGGTTCAGAACTGGGTCGAACCGGAGTGCTGTCGACGCCGCACGGCGATATCAGCACCCCTGCTTTCATCGCCGTTGGCACCAAGGCGACTGTGAAAGCGGTGCTGCCGGAATCAATGACAGATCTCGGCGCGCAGGCTGTGCTGGCAAATGCTTATCACCTCTACCTCCAACCGGGTCCGGAGCTGATCGACGAGGTCGGTGGTCTCGGAAAGTTCATGAACTGGAGCGGACCCACCTTCACCGACAGTGGCGGATTCCAGGTGATGAGCCTGGGCGCGGGTTTCAAGAAGGTGCTGGCGATGGACGCCACCGGTGTCCAAGCCGATGATGTGATCGCGCAGGGCAAGACGCGGCTGGCTCATGTCGACGATGACGGCGTCACCTTCAAATCACATCTGGATGGATCTCGGCACCGTTTCACCCCGGAAGTGTCGATGCAGATCCAGCACCAGCTGGGAGCCGACATCATTTTCGCCTTCGATGAGCTGACCACGCTGATGAATACGCGGGGGTACCAGGAGATGTCGCTGGAACGTACCCGGCTGTGGGCGCTGCGCTGCATCGCCGAACATCGCCGTCTGACCGAAGTTCGGGCTGACAAGCCGTATCAGGGCCTGTTCGGGGTTATCCAAGGCGCCCAATACGAGGATCTTCGCCGCAAAGCGGCCCGGGATCTGGGCGCCATGGGCTTTGACGGGTTCGGCATTGGTGGGGCCTTGGAAAAAGAAAATCTTGGCACCATCGTCGGCTGGGTGAACGAGGAGTTGCCGGCGAACAAGCCGCGACATCTGCTCGGTATCAGCGAGCCGGATGACATCTTCGTCGCCGTGCAGAACGGCATCGATACCTTCGACTGTGTCTCACCGTCTCGGGTGGCCCGCAACGGCGCGCTGTACTGCCTGGACGGCCGTTTTAACATCACCAACAGCAGGTACCGTCGCGATCTTGCCCCGATCAGTGACGACTGCGACTGCTACACCTGCGCCAACTACAGCCGGGCCTATCTCAACCACCTGTTCAAGGCCAAGGAAATGATCTCCTGCACCCTGGCCACCATCCATAACGAGCGCTTCATCGTGCGCTTGGTCGACGATATCCGTCACAGTATCGACGACGGCACCTTCTACGACTTCAAGACCGAGTTTCTGGGTCGCTACTACGCCGGAAAATAGGCTCCGACATGGCGCACATGTGCCTCCGGAATCCGGGATCACGCTCAGTTGGTGATCAAGGTGTCGCCGGCGCCGGGGCCGCATTGACAGCTTCCCGCTTCTTGACGAACTTGATCACCTGGTAGGTGACCGGCAGCATGACCGCCTCGATGCCGACCTTCCACAGGAAGCCGATCGCGATGTAGCTCAACAGCTCGTCGGTCGTGATGACACCAACGAATGCCACCGTGCAGAACACGATGGTGTCAGCGGCCTCGCCGACCAGGGTGGAGCCGAGAAGACGCACCCACAGTTGCCGATTTCCAAAGCGCCGCTTGATCTTTACCAAAACGTAGGCATTGAGGAACTGGCCCACCAGATAGCCGCACATACTGGCCAGCACGATCCGGGGCAGGAATCCCAGAACGGTGCTGAAGGCACCTCCCACCTCTTCATCCAGCGCCGGCGCGAGATCGACCAAGAAGAAGCTCAACGAGGCCAGGATCGAGACACCGAATCCCAGCAGAATCGTCCTGGTAGCAGCCTTGAGTCCGTATACCTCGGCCAAGACGTCACCGAGGATATAGGTCAACGGAAACAGCAGAACACCACCGTCGGTGATGAAGTTGCCGCCGAAGTCGATCAACTTCACGGCGCCGATATTGGAGATCAGCAGAAGCGAGCAGAAAGCCACCACCACGATGTCGTAGATGCTCTTGCTGCGGATCACCGGAGGTTCGATGAACGAGGGCTGCTGATTTGTCTGCCGGGGTGCCCGCTGGTTCGTCCGCTGATTTGTCCGCTGGTTTGTCACTGGTCAATCCAAGCAGGCCGGGGCACATCTGCACCAATTTGCTCGCTCAGCCCACCTTGCCGGCCCGGCCCCAGTGCCCGAGCCTGGTGATCGCGACGATCCCGGCCAGGGTGAACCCCGCGGTGATGGGGTAGCCGGCCAACCGCTCGGTACCGCCCGCACCGAGGAGTGTGGTGTTCTTGCTGACCAGCAGTGCGAGCCCCAGCAGCCCCGCCGTACCCAGCGTCATCAGGGCGGCCGCAACCGCCTTGTTCTTGCCCCTGGTGACACCGAGGACGATCAGGGCAAGGTTTCCGCCCACGAAATATAGTCCGGCACCGCCGGCGTGCAAGGGTGACTCGAGGTCTTCCGGGACCAGCCCGACGGTGATGACGCCGACACCGGCCACCGCGGAAAGGATCCGAGCCCACTTGTTTTCGGCGCTGAGCAGCGCTGATCCGAGCAGCATTGCGGCGCCGGTGAGCAGAAACGAGCCATTCATCACCGCATGCAGGGGCGAGCAGACATCCCGTCCGTCGTACACCCCACAGGTCGTGGCGCCCAGATCGCTGATGTAATTTCTTCGGCGACTGTGCGGCAACGTCCACGCCTGTTCAGCGACCGTCTCCAGGATAAAGAATTGCGCGGTGGAAATCCATCCGATCGCGCCGATGCGAGCCCGGTCCATCAACTGGTTTTCCGTCCGAAGTAGGTGGTGGCGGGCTCTTCGATGGCCAATTCGGTGAAACCGAGGTGGCGGTAGAAGTGCCCGGCACCCTCGTTGGTTGCCGACATCGCCAGGTGCACGGCCGGGACAGTGGCGGCTGCGAGTGTGCGCAAAAACGTGTTCATCAGAGCCCGCCCCATTCCGCTGCCCTGAATTTCAGGCAGTAGATCAATATGCAGCTGGGCCGGATAGTCGAGGAGTTCCGGTCGCCTCAGATGTTGGGGATTGGAATGGATGTGCCAGAGCTTTTGCGCTGGTTCGGTGGTCAGGTCAAGTGACAT
>JBBSRY010000314.1:0-4080 GCA_038242595.1 Mycobacteriales bacterium | reverse complement strand
TCTCGAGATCACAAGCTGAACTCCCGATGCCGCCCGACCTCACGAGCTGGGGGCCTCGGCTTCGCTCGACCGATGAGCTGCGATCAGACAGGTGGCGACGCGATCTGAAAGCCGTAGAGGTCGATTGCAAATGCGTCCAGATCGTCATCATGCACCGCGGCTTCGAGCACGAATCCAAAATAGGTCCGCAGCGCCTCTTCTCCCAAGGTCATTGGGTGAAAAGGCATCTCGGGATCCGTGTGGAGATCATCGAGCACCTGACCACTCCAGAACGGAGCTTCGAAATGCAGCCGCTCCCCCACATCGATGGCCACCCCCTGTTCGGCGGTGAGCATCAACTCACGCACGGTATCGCCCTCACCCGACCAGATCTCGACCGCAACAGCATCGACAACGCTGTTCATCAGCAACCGAGTGGTGGTTCGTCCCTGCGCAAATCCGGCGGTTTCTTCGGGCAGATCCAGCAATTCGCTGACGTCACCACCAACAAGAATCAAGGAATCGCCGAATGTCCCGGCATAGATTGTGCCCGTCGGCGGGTGTAGAGCTTCGATCAGCGACGAGGATTCAATGGCTTCACCGATGCGGTCGGGGAAGACGGCATCGGCCCCGAATCTCGCCTCAGCCTCAGTACCCAGCTGGTGGTAAGCCAGATCCAATCGCGGAAGTTGATGCGCAAAGGCCAACATCTCGAACTTGGCACCCATTTTCTGAATAACCCTCCCCTGGTTGGTGTACAGCAGACTCAGATCAGTGGTTCGCCAATGAGTCTGGCGACGTCACGCGAGAGCGACAACGCCCGGGTGGCCCACTCCGCGCTTGCTCCGGCCAACCCGCAGGTCGGACTGGGAATGACCTGTTCGGCCATGGTCAACGCCGAGAAGCCGAGGTTGGACAACGGTTGCACCACTGCAAACGCCCATTCCTTGAGGGACCGCGAAGCGGTTTCGGCAGCTTGCTCCGGCCGCTCGGAAGGGCGACCCTGGTCGGGCAACTGTCCACGGGGGCCGCTGGGCTGCGTGCTCGGGATGATGCCGGCCATCATGACGACGCCGTCCTCCACCAGTTCACCGATAACGTCCAACGACGCCGTTTCGGTACCGATCAAAGTGAAATCCGTTGACAGCACACGAAATCCGGATTCGCGGAACAACCGTAGCGGTGGTTCCGGGTGACAACAATGAATGACGACCCGTTCGCCGGCCGCCGCTCGGAGTTGTTTGAGAATCTCGCCGGCGCGGTGATGTGCCACCGATCGGACTGTGCCGAAACCACTTGCAGTTGGAAGGCTTCCAGCCAACACTGGGGGCAACGCGGGTTCATCGATCTGCACCACCACGTCGGTGCCGGGTAGTCGTCGTCGAAGATCGGCAATATGCAGTTGCAGACCCTCAGCCAGCGAGGCGGCCAGATCGTCGACTGCGCCGTAGTCCACCAGCGCCCGGTGTCCACTCGGAACTTCCATCATCGCGGCCAGAGTCCAAGGGCCGCAGATCTGCAATTTAACCTGGCGCGCGCCACCGTAGTGTTGTTCGGCTGCGTCCAGATCCCAGGACAGAAAATCCTTGGCCCGCCGCTGATCTCGGGTGGGACGCCGGGAGATTCGCCAGCCGGACGGAACCACTTCGGCGTACACGTCGACCAATAGGCCGGCTGTGCGGCCGACCATATCGGCGCCAACACCGCGCGCCGGTAGTTCGGCAAGATAGGGCAGATCCGGGAGCTCACCCGAGATGACCTTGGCCGACTCGATCGGGTCGGTTCCAGGCATCGACCCTATTCCCGTTGCGACCCCCTGATGCCAGGGCCGACCGCCGTTTTTCGCTCCCGACATCAGGCAGCGCGCAGAATTGTGGCCGACCCAATGACGTACTCGTTGGTCGGCTCGTACAGCACCACGGTCTGTCCCGGCGCTATTCCGCGGATCGGGTCATCCAAGGTGACCCGAATCTGGCCGTCCACCAGGTCAGCGCTCCCGGCGACGGTGCCGCCGTGAGCGCGCACCTGAATTACCGTGCGCAGTGGGAACTCCGGTGCATTGCCGGTGGAAAAAACCGGCTCACCCCCGGTGATGACACTGACCTCGAGCCGGTGCGCTGCACCAACTTTCACCGTCCCGGAGACTGGTTCGATCTCCAGCACATACCGTGGCCGACCGTCGGCTGCCGGTCGACCGAGGTTGAGTCCCTTGCGTTGGCCGATGGTGTAGCCGTAGGTCCCCTGATGCTGGGCCAGCACATCACCGGTTTCGATATCGATCACCGGACCTGGCTTCGCGCCGAGCTTCTCGGTCAGGTATCCACGCGTATCCCCGTCCGGGATGAAGCAGATATCGTAGGAATCCGGCTTGGAAGCAACCGAGAATCCCCGTCGTGCAGCTTCGGCGCGGACCCATTCCTTGTTGGTGTTGCCCAGCGGGAACATGCTGTGCGCCAACTGTTGCTTCGTGAGAACAGCCAGGACGTAGGACTGGTCCTTGGCATCATCGACGGAGCGACGCAGGATTCCGTCCTCGATCCGAACGTGATGTCCGGTCACTACGGCGTCAAAACCCAACGCCAGGGCGCGGTCCAGTAGTGCTGCGAACTTGATCTTCTCATTGCACCGCAAACACGGGTTCGGGGTCCGACCCTCGGAGTACTCGGAAAGGAAATCGGCAACCACGTCCTCGACGAATTCGGTCGAGAAATCCCAGACGTAGAACGGGATCCCGAGCAGGTCCGAGACCCGCCGAGCGTCGGAGGCATCCTCGATCGTGCAGCAGCCGCGTGATCCTGTGCGCAGGGTCCCGGGTTGCCGGGACAGCGCCATATGGACGCCGGTGACGTCGTGCCCGGCCTCAACGGCCAATGCTGCGGCCACGGCCGAATCGACACCGCCGCTCATCGCTGCCAGTACTCTCACCTGCTGCTCACCACTTTGTATTCCTCGTAGAATTGATCCGCATCGAAACTCATTGCACCCGGGTAGGCATCGGTCAGCGGCGTCGGGCCGCGGCCATCGAAGCTCGTCTGGCTCTTTCGACCACCGGACCTATCGCCTCGATGACTGCGTCAACATCAGCGATGGTCGAGGTATGCCCAAGGGAGAACCGCAGCGCACCTCGGGCTTCACTCTCGGGCACACCCATGGCCAGCAGCACATGCGACGGACGAGCCACCCCGGCAGTGCAGGCAGAACCGGTGGAGCATTCAATGCCGCGGGCGTCCAGCAGCATCAGCAGTGAATCACCCTCACAGTTGGGGAAACGAAGATGGGCGTTGCCGGGCAAGCGACTGGGTCCGCCAGCCACCAGGGATTGCCCCGGATCACCGGCCAAAATGACGTCAGGCACCACGGCGCGGATGCCGTCAACGAGTTGACGCCGAAGACCGGTCAGTGCCGCGGCCCGCTGTTCCTGATGGGTGACCGCATCGGACACTGCGATCGCGAAGGCGACAATGCCTGCCACATCGAGGGTTCCGGAACGGACCCCGCGCTCCTGCCCACCGCCGTGCAAAATTGGGGTGACCTTGGCATCTCGTTTGAGCAGCAGCGCACCGACTCCGGTCAGGCCGCCTATCTTATGGGCGGTCAAGGTCAAGGCATCGGCGTCACTGGCAGCAAAATCGACCGGCACCATTCCGATGGCCTGAACGGCGTCGGTGTGCAGCGGGATGCCCTTGGTGTGTGCGACCTGGGCAAGCTCACGAATCGGATTGATCGTCCCGACCTCGTTGTTGGCCCACATGATCGACACCAGCGCGACATCGTCCGGGTTCTCCGCAATCGCTGCCGCCAGGGTGTCAGCGTGCACACGCCCATAGTCGTCGACTTCCAGCCAACCGACGGTCGCTTCCTCATGTGCTTGGAGGTACTCAACGACATCCAGGACGGCATGGTGTTCGGTGGCGCTGGCCAAGATCCGCACTCGCGCTGGATCAGCTGACTTGCGAGCCCGGAACAGCCCCATCACCGCAAGGTTGTCCGACTCGGTTCCACCTGAGGTAAAAATGACCTCGCGGGGTCTTGCGCCCAGCATTTGAGCGATGGTTTCCCGGGACTCCTCGACTCGCCGGCGAGCCGCCCGTCCGGAGGTAT
>JBBSRY010000313.1:0-4081 GCA_038242595.1 Mycobacteriales bacterium | reverse complement strand
TCATCCACGAGATCACTCTGTCGAAGCCGGCAATCCCGTCCAGGATCTCCCGCCCGGAAAGCAACGCAGGATTGAGCGAAGCAAGAGCGGCAGCCAACTCCACGCTCGGCGGCGTAGTCAGATCGGTGAGTGCAACTACGGTCTCGGGCAATCCGATCATCAGCGCGGGATTGTCGTGAGCAGGAGTGGCCAATGGAGGACGTCCGCCTGCGGCTGTCTCACCGGGCTGCGCGCCCGATGACGGTTGCGACTCGGTGGGGAAAGGCAGAACCAGCGCGTCGCCACTCTCGGCAAGCTCCCGGGCAAGATCAGCCTCGGGCACTGAAGGTCCAGCAACTACAGAATCAGCATCAGGGGAATCAGCATCAGGGGAATCAGCACTGTCGGACCCGCCGCTTAGGCTGCCATCATCGGCAAAACCACCTGCAGTCGCTTCCATATTCACCCCCCGGTGCGCTTGATCTACCTCCATAGTTCTCCTATACTGGCCCCATGTCAACAGTTAAACCATAATTATTCGTACGTATGAATGGGCTAGTCAAATTGGTCAATCTGGACACCCAGCACTTGGTCTTTACTCCACGGAACGGGCCCATTCAGCGGGAATGAGTACAACGGAAACCAATCCTGGTGCAAAAACATCGCGGCGAACGCGAAGAGCCACGACAATTACCAGGTCGGCCTCATCGGCCCCGGCTCGGCGACATCAGCCAGATCGCCGGCCAACTGCAGCAGCCGATCGGTCCCGAGGATGGCGGCCCAGTGGTGACTGATCCGGTCGGCAGCTTGCTCCGCTGCCCTGGTTGCCGCCCAGCCGTGGTCGGTCAACGAGAGTAGTTGCGCTCGGGCATCTCTCGGGTGCCGGAGCCGGACCAGATAACCCTTGCGCACCAACTCCTCGACCAATTGCGCTGCCGCCTGCTTGGTCACGCCCAGGTGAACCGCGATGTCGCCAGCGGTAACTCCAACTCGAGCGGCGCCGACGGCAGTGACGACACCTGAAGCAGAACCGACGGCAGAGGCATCACCTGCGGTAGCACCGCCGGACGCAGCCCCAACTCCCGGGGACTTACCGACAGCGGCGTCAACTGCTGAGGCGTCAACTACAGCCGCCTGACCGGTAGTCATGCCACCGGCGGCCACTCGGGCAAACACGAAGCCGTGCGCCGGTCGCAAGTCAGTAAAACCGGCAGCGGCGACCCCGGCATTGATGGCCTCCGACATCGTGTTTGCCGCATTGAGCAATGCAACAGTCAGATTCGGATGGTCATCCGCGGATATGTTCATCCTTGACATCTTAGACAAGTGGGTTGACCATAAAGTCAAGTTACTTGTCTATATGGAGGTTCTTGTGTTCGTTCCGCAAGCCGAAGGTATCTCCTTCGAGGTGCACGGAAGTCGATTCCTGCCGTATGTGGCCCCGGCCAGGGGAAGCGCCCAACTATGTGCCTGGCGATTGGATCTTCCCGCTGAGACCATGGGTACCGCACATCGAGTCAGCCATGAAGAGGTCTTCCTGGTGCTCGAAGGTGCCCCCATCCTCACCATCAACGACGTCGCGCGGGAGCTGCTGCCGGGCGATGTCGCTTTTTTCCCGGTCGGCGCCAAGGTCAAGGTCGACAATCCGACTCATATCCCGGCCGCCGCCTGGGTTACCACCTCAGTGGGACTGAAGGCGGAAATGGCTGATGGTGAACAGATCTCACCACCCTGGGTGAGGTGACTGCGACAAACTTAGAACCGCGGGTGATCGCCCTCGAGGAACGCCCGGACCTCAACATCTTCGGCGGACTCGATGCCGCCGAGTACCCAGGCCGGCACATGACGAGCGGTCAGGATGGCCAGTGCGCGGTCCACATCGCCGGCGGCGACCACGGCCACCATGCCGACCCCCATGTTGAAAGCCTTTTCCAGCTCCCCGCGGTCGACCCGACCGTGGGCGCCAACAAAACCGAAAACCGGTGGTGGCGTCCAGGTTCGGCGATCCAATCGGGCCACCAAACCCTTCGGGATCACCCGGGCCAGGTTATTTGCCAGACCGCCACCGGTGATGTGGGCATAGGCGTGCACCTCGGTGTCGCGGCCCAGTGCCAGGCAATCCAGCGCGTAGATCCGGGTCGGTTCCAGAAGCTCCTCGCCGAGGGTGCGGCCGAATTCCTCGACATAACCCTCGAGGGACAACCGGGCGATATCCAGCAGCACGTGGCGGATCATCGAGTAGCCGTTGGAATGCACTCCGGAGGAGGCCATCGCGATGACCACATCCCCCGGGTGAACCCGGTCCGGGCCAAGGATCTCATCTGCCTCGACGATTCCGACACCGGTTGCCGCGAGGTCGTAGTCATCCACATTCATCAGCCCGGGATGCTCGGCTGTTTCACCGCCGACAAGAGCGCACCCGGAGCGGACACAGCCCTCCGCGATGCCGGAGACGATCGAGGCAATCTTGTTCGGGTTCAGCTGTCCGCACGCGATGTAGTCCTGCAGAAATAGTGGCTCCGCGCCGCAGGCGACCAGATCGTCGACCACCATGGCGACCAGATCGATGCCAATGGTGTGGTGGACATCCATCGCCTGCGCAATGGCAGATTTGGTGCCGACACCATCTGAGGAGGACGCCAGCACCGGTTCGCGGTATTTGCCAATCGGCAGCTTGAACAGTGAGGCAAATCCGCCGATTCCACCGAGAACCTCTGGGCGATGCGTCTTTTGGGTGAACGGCTTCATCAGCTCGACGGCGTCATCACCGGCCTGGATTGAAACTCCCGAGCCGGCGTAGGTGGCGCCGGATCCGAGCGGATGATGGTCGCCAGCAGCGGTCGCTGGATTTTGTTTCATTATCTGGCCTGTCATGGTCTGGTGAGAGCATCCTGGGCGCCGTAGCCGGCTGCGAGTACCGGAGTGGCGTCGCCGGCGACTCCCCTGGCGATCCCCTCCAGCACATGCTTGCCCACTTGGTCCGGGATCGGAATCGGATACTCGCCGGTGAAACATGCTGTACACAAACGAGTTTTGGGCTGTTCGCTAGCCGCCACCAGGCTTTCGAGGGACACATAGCCCAGGGTGTCGGCGCCGATGAACTGACGAACGGCCTCGACATCGCCGGCATTGGCGATGAGTTCGGTACGGGAAGCGAAGTCGATCCCGTAGAAACAAGGCCAGCGCACCGGCGGAGCGGCGATCCGGACGTGTACCTCCAGGGCGCCGGATTCACGCAACATCCGGACCAAAGCTCGTTGCGTGTTACCGCGAACGATGGAATCGTCCACCACCACCAGTCGCTTACCCCGGATCACATCGCGTAGCGGATTCAACTTGAGACGTATACCCAATTGCCGAATGGTCTGCGACGGCTGGATGAAAGTCCGCCCGACATAGGCGTTCTTGACCAGACCCTGGCCGTACGGGATGCCGGATTCCTGCGCGTAACCGATGGCCGACGGGGTTCCGGATTCTGGCGTCGGGATCACCAGATCCGCTTCGGCCGGCGCTTCGATGGCCAGTCGGCGGCCAACATCCACGCGGGTGGCATGTACGCCCCGACCGGAAATTGTGGTGTCCGGGCGGGCCAGGTAGGCATACTCGAACAAGCAGCCCTTGGGATCCGGAGTGGCGAAGCGTTCGCTACGCAGGCCATCCTCATCGATGGCCAGCAGTTCGCCTGGTTCGACCTCACGGACGAATGAGGCACCAACGATGTCGAGCGCGGCGGTCTCGGAAGCGACCACCCAACCGCGGTCCAACCGGCCCAGTACCAGCGGACGGACGCCCTGTGGATCCCGCGCCGCGTACAGCGTGTGTTCGTCACAGAAGACGAAGCAGAACGCACCCTTCAATGTCGGGAACAATTCCATCGCCGCGGCCTGAATGCTGGAATCAGCACTATTGGCGGCCAGCAGCCGGGTCACCACATCGGAGTCGGTGGTGATGCCGCGACGCTTGGTGGGTGTCTTGTCGGCCAACGCGGCCAGCTCTGCGGTATTGACCAGATTGCCGTTGTGACCGAGGGCAATGCCACTGCCCACCGAAGTATTGGCAAAGGTCGGCTGCGCATTTTCCCAGTTGTTGCCGCCTGTCGTGG
>JBBSRY010000312.1:0-4094 GCA_038242595.1 Mycobacteriales bacterium | reverse complement strand
TTCGATGCTTTCCCGCATCTGACGCGGGCCCAAATTCTGCCCGGGGATCTGCTCCTGGTCACCAATAGCTCCGGGTCGCGCTCGGGCATTCACCACGTCGTGATCTACCTGGGAAACGACTCGGTTGTTGAAGCTCCGGAATCCGGCAGCGTCGTCAAGATCACCGACAACTGGTGGGCGACCGGCAACGGCCAGGACTTCATTGCCGCCGTGAGGCCCGGCTCATGAGAGGAATCCCTGTTAAATACAAACAGCTTTCGGCGGTGGGGATCCTTTTTCTTCTCCTGGCAAGCGGTTGCACCTCCAACACGGCGCCCGCGGCCAGTATCTTGCCCTCAACTTCGGCAACTCCGAATGAAGTCACCGCACCCACCCGCAGCGACCAGCCCTCCACGCTGCCGCCGCTGACTACAACAGTCACCTCCACGATTACCGTCCCGCCCAGCGGCGCGGACCCGCAGACAGTTGCCATGGCCTGGCTCATCGCCTACCGCAGCGCCTCGTGGGAGGACGACGCGCTGGCTTGGATCAATAGAGCATCGGCGCTGGCCACCCCGCCGCTGGCCGCTTCCTACGAAGCGTTGCGCGCCGGTAAGGGCGGCGGGATCGCCTGGAATGAATTCGCCGCCAACCACTGTGTAGCAACAGTTACCGACACCGGCGCTGTCATCCCTGCCGAGGCGCCCCGCACCGATTCCACGGTAGCGGTTCAGGTCGGAGCCACGCTGGTTACCGCCTGCGGCTCCGGCAAAGCAGTGCCGAAGGAAGAACTCGCAGTCACCCTCACCCTCACCAAAGTCGACAATCAATGGAAGGTGGCCAGTCATGACTTCTGATCTGGACATTTTTACCACGGCCGACACCGCGGGCAAGTCAAAGAAATTCGGCAAACGAGCGTCGAAGGAACAGCAACGCACCCGCGGTTTGCTGTATCCACGGCCCGACGTGTTCCCGGCGCCGGCCCCAACCCGGCGCAGATCGATCCGGACGAAACCGCCGGAGCCGACCGGGCATCGCGCCAAGTGGGTGTTCATGGGCGCGCACGGCGGCGCCGGCGTTACTCTGCTGACCCGGATGTCCTCCTATCCGCATGATGCTGCGGCCACCCGACTACATCAGGGCGCTGACCTGGGGGAGGGCCCCTGGTGGTTGGCCGCCGAAACCGGGACCCAATGGCCGCTACCACCACTGGCCGGAACCAAATTGGTGGTGGTTGTCTGCAACACAACCCTCAACGGCATCGAGTGGGCCAAGGATGTTGCGCTGCAACATTTATCAGGCACCGGTCCAGAAGGAATCACTCTGCTCGGGTTGGTCAGTGTTGCCGACCAGCCCGGGCGACTCCCGCCCGCACTGCGAAATTCGCTGCATCTGCTCGACGGTCTATATGCCCATCACTGGCAGATCCCCTACATACCGCAGTACCGGCTGATCACACCAACCCAAACCATAGATCCCCCGATGCATCCCGCCATCGAAACCTCACTCCGCCAGATCCGCACCATCATCCAGAAAGGCCTTTAGATCATGGACATCGATACCAACCCCGCCGCTCCTCCCGGGTTCGGCCAACTCCAGACCATCATCGGCTGGGCGTCCTGGAGCGCCACGATCATCTGCGTTCTCGTAGTCCTGGCCTTCGGCGCCTTAATGACGATCTCTGTGAGCCGCCACGGTGAAAGCACCAAAGGCGTCGGCAAGATCATCGGCGGCGGACTTATCATCGGCGCCGCCAGCAGCATCGTCGGAACACTCACCGGCTACAGCCTTTTCAACTCCAACCCGGCAATTATCCCCGGCCTGACGCAGATCCAGAACATCGTCAAATGGAGCGCCTTCGTCGCTCTTGGCCTTTGTGTGCTGGGTGCAATCATCTGCGGAATCAAGCTGCTGGCCTCCTTCCGCGAGGGCAACAACGAGGGAGTTAAGAACTTCGGAGCCGTCGTCGGCGGCTGCCTCATCGTCGGAAGCGCCTCAACGATTGTCGGTCTCCTGATCTGAAACGCCCTACAGGCGTGCATTTTTTCACCTTCGGAAAGGGATAACCAATGACAAACACCGAATATGAGTCCGAAGCGAAACTCTTTCTGGGCGGGAAACGAACGACCGGTTTCGCCGCGATCGCGGCCGTACTACTGATCCTGCTGTGCCTGGTGTTCCTTGTCTTTCGTTCAAACAATGATGACCAAAGCAGGGCCAGTGCTGTCCCATCTGCGCCATCAACCCCACAGATCAACACTGCTCCGGCCCCGGCGGTCGCACCACCGGCAGATGAGGAAACCGCCAACCAACCGTTGACGCAGGCACCTGAAACAACCTGGGCGCTGGTCGGCAAAGTCGCACTCCCGACCGTCCCCGGCGTGGGACCGGCCACAGTCGACGGGCTGATAGCCACTGGCTACCAACATAGTTCCACCGGCGCGCTGCTCGCCGCCGCAAATGCTTTCTATCGCTTCGTATATGCCGGAGACGAGATATGGGAACAGATGACCGACGCCATGATGGCTCCCGGCCCCGGGCAGGACGCCTGGCGCAAACTACGCGGCGGCGTCAAAACCGGCGACACCGACCTGACAGCCGAGTACACCCAGATCACCGGATTCCAGTTCCTCAGCTACACCCCGACCGAATCTGTAATCCAGCTGGTAACGGTAGATAACAACGGCAGTTTGCAGGTAACGGCAGTGCGCATGGATTGGGCCGACAGCGACTGGAAACTCGCTGTCACCCGCGCCGGCAAGCTCACCGAGAACGTTCAGACCATACGCACTTTGAAGGGTTTCATCGCCTGGAACGGTGTGGGCTGATGTCCTGCGGTTGGTTTGTCGAACTATTAGGCGCAGGCGCTAGTTGCACCATTGCTGGCGAAGCAGTAGAGGCTGCGGGGAATTTGTGGTTGGAAAGTTTAGCCAACGTGCTGAAGGTGCTAATGACGTTCTGGCTCGGGGTGGACGATCCGAACCTGGCGGACGGGCCCGGTACCGCAATCGACACCATCAGGCAGATCACATTGCCGGTCATAGCCTTCAGCGGCATCATCGGCATGATCGTCGCCGGGATCCGGTTGCTGACCAGTGATCAAGAACCCACCACGATCGCCCGCGGCCTGCTGCTGTTGGTCACTGTCGGCACCGGCGGCACAACCGTGGTCGCGTTGCTGATTGCCGGTTTCGATGGCCTAGCTCACTGGGTGCTCGATGCAGGATTCGACGGTCAATCCATCGGCGAACGGCTGGCGCTATTTGTTGCCACCGATCCCGGTCTGGGTGCACCGGTGCTGATCATCATTACCCTGCTGGGCATCCTGGCCTCGTTGATCCAGGTAGTGATTGTTTTCGTGCGGGGCGTGATCCTGGCTCTGTTGTGCGCGATTTTGCCGATGGCTTCGGCCGCGGCGATGACCAACACGGGAATGGAGTGGCTCAAAAAAGTTATCGGCTGGATTGCCGCGTTCACCGTTTACAAATTGGCCGCCGCCATTATCTACGCCACCGGCTTTGCGATGATCGGCAAGGGCGAGTCCAGCACAGACACCCTCATGGGTCTATCGCTTCTGGTGTTGGCGGTGGTCGCGCTGCCGGCGTTACTGCGACTACTGCCGCCGGCCGTCGCAACCAGCGGCGGCGGCGGCGGACTGGCAGCTCTGGCCGGAGCTGCGCTGGCCACCGGCTCCATTCTCGCTTCCTCCCGGACACCAAGCGCCAGCGGAAGTATCGGCGGCAGCGGCACCCCAGCGCTGACCGCAGGCCCTGGGATGGGGTCATCCGGATCGGGATCTGCCGGCAATGCAAACACACCGACCGGCGGCCCCTCGGGTTCCGGACCCACCGGCGGTGCGACAGCTGGGGACAGCGACCCTACGAGACCATCGGATGTCAAAGCAGGCGCAGCTGCGGGCGGCGCTTCGGGTGCTGTAGCAATGGACAGCGCCCAGGGCACTGGTGCGAACGGAACCGACTGCGGCGCAACTGCAGGCACCGGCGGCGGCACTGTTGTGAGCGGATCGACTCATCAAAACAACCAACCCAGTTCTGCCGACAACGGCATTGATTCCACCGCCGGCGCAGCCGGCAGTAAAGCCGCCGCGACGAAAG
>JBBSRY010000311.1:0-4109 GCA_038242595.1 Mycobacteriales bacterium | reverse complement strand
GTGATCTTGACATCGGGGGCTCTAACGACCACGAATCCGTGAATATCCATCTTATCCAGGTGCGTTCCCGCCTTGGTGATCGTGATGTCGCCATAGTGAGTCGTCAACTGTGTTCCGGCCGGCACTCCGGTCGTGGACGCACTGGGTTTCCCAGTTTGCTCGGGCGCCGCCGGCACGGGCGGGGCTGGAGCTACTGGCGCAGGCGGATTGGGAGCGACTGGAGCGACAGGAGCCGCGGGAACGGCCGGGGCTGGCACACCGCTGACGGCAGTGTCGTGGTAGTCGACCTCAACCCCTCGCGTGGCCGAGGCCGATAGGTAGCCGCGGACCCGGGCTTGACCAGCGGTGGAAATCCGCTGAACTGAAGCGTCGGTGAAGCGTTGCTGCCAATCTGGCGGTGTCGTGCCCACGACCCAGGCCCGAACCGCTAGTCGGACGCTCGTTGTGCCGGTCACGAAACCCTCGACCCTGACCGTCTGGCCGGCAGCGGCAGTCCCCGGGATTCCCTCACTGAGCAGCACCTGCTCGCCACGAGTGATGCTGACCCGTAAGGATCGATCGGGATGAACCCGCACCCGTGCTCGGTAGTTCGTCGCATTGCTCTGCGAGCGCAACTCGACACCGAGATAGGCCGCACCGCCAGCTAGTTCGGGAACCACGAAGGAGGCTCCCACCGTGCCGTTGGCGACCGACTGGTCTAAGGGCGCGGCTGTCGAACGTCCCGGAGACAGCGACACACTTCGCGTTCCAGCGCTTGCTGGTGCCGGTTGTGCAATGAGCAACAGGCCGACCACGGCGATGGCGATCAGGGTGCTGACTCGTCGATGGAGGGCTGGCCAACCGGTACGCAGGGTCCGGCTCGGGCTCGCGAGGGAAACTAATAGCCTTGCATCCTGCATACGATAAAACTCCTTCAGACAGGCCAACAGACTCCTGGATGAGACTGCCGACAAGGACCGATGTACAGGTTGGACATCGGAGTGCAGAGCCACCACGAAGACAGTGCATCCAGGTGTTTCATGATGCTCCTGCCAAAGGCAACCACCACACGCTCCCCCGAACTTGTATAACGGCACGATTACAATACACGAATTCCGTCATATCACTATTCAGTGTGATTCGGATCACAATCCGGTTTGGCCAGACATTGGAAGTGATCATGATATCCATCCCAATACGATCATGAAATCCTGGTAAAAATGGTCAATAGATTCCCCATCTAAGTGATCATTAATTCTTGATGATACTGATCATGAATTCTCCGACATAAGTGATCATGAAGACGCGACAGTAGTGATCATAAATTCATGGTGGAGGCCCGCGTCCTGTCTGCCACTGCTGTGATCAATGAGCCGATGCGCAGACACCATCTTCCGTCGCCGGTCAGAAGACCACGGCGGGTTCCTCAGCTGCCGCTCAGGGAACTGCTCCTGGCTCCGCAGATTGATGCATCCTTGTGACACGGACTGGCGATGATGTGGCCGGGCAAGGGTTAGGCTTGGGCGAACCCATTACGGGGGTATCGGGTTGGGTGGCGGTCTGCTGCCCAGATAGGGGAGAACCATGAGCCTGCCGAGCTCGGCAGAAACGGCGGGTCGCCGCCGCTGGATTAGTATCGTGATCGCGGTCCTGCTGGTCCTGTTGGTTGCTGGGATTAGCTACGCAATCATGGCTACTCGGGGCTCTGGTCCCGAGGCCGGTCCTGGTCCGACGGCAGAATCGCCGACGGCTGCATCTGCCTCGGTGTCTGACCGGACGCCTTCGGCGTCCCCGAGCCGACCTGGCCGTGCGACGCCGAGTTCCCCGGCGGCTAAGTCATCAACCCCCAGCTCGAACCGTTCACCGGGTACCGCCGCCCCGACGACGACCGCTCGGCCCAAGGCTCCCCCGAGGTCGACAAAGCCGGCGGGTACCGCCTCGTCCAGGATGAGCGTGGTCCCCACCAAGGCCGTGAAAACCACCCAGGCTCCGATCGACGAGCCGGGGAAACTTGGCAATGGGGTCACTGTTAAGGTGAGTGGGATTGAGAGTGTCAAGGGGGTAGCACACGGCCCGGGAGAGATTGCGGGCCCGGCACTGCGGGTCAGCATTACCGTGAACAACGACACTGCAAAGCCGGTATCGATGGGTCTCGCACTTGCTAATCTTTACTACGGGCGGGAGAAGTCGCCGGCTCGCGAGCTGAGCGGACCAGGGGCCAAGGCGCTGACTGCGTCAATCCGGGCGGGGGACTCGGCCACCGGCGCTTACGTCTTCTCCGTCCCGACGTCTGAGAGAAAGCACATAGCAGTGGAGTTCAGCTACACGACTAGGGCGCCAGTCATTGTCTTTTCGGGATCAGCATGATCGAGACATCCTCCGAGGGCACACACGCAACGCGGGTACGCGACACCGGCCCGGTTGATCTTCGCACTCAGTTGCGGGCGATTGGAAGATTCTGGGTCTCGGTGGTTGTCATTACCCTGCTCGGCATCAGTGCTGCTGCGTTGTGGACCCTGCGCACGCCGCCCAGTTACGAGAGCACCATGACGTTCTTCGTTGCCACGGCCGCTGATAAGACGAACACCGCCCTGCAGGCGGACGAGTTCGCTCAGCGCAGAATCAACTCCTACATGGGTGTGGTCGGCAGCGAACGGCTAGCTCAGATCATCCTCGATGACACCGGCTTGTCGCTGACCACCGAAGAGGTGTCGAAGATGATCACCGCTTCGGTGCTGCCCGACACGGTCCTGCTGAACGTCCGCGTCGTGGATAGTTCGCAAGATCAATCATTCACCATCGCGAAGTCGATCGCCGATAATCTAGATCAAGCAATCGGAGAGCTGGACAATCGCGGCACCGAACACAACGTGGATTTGCGCGTTATCTCCGGCCCGACCCTGAACCCCGTCCCGGTCGCGCCGCGAATCAAGTTGAACCTCGCCATTGGCCTGTTGATCGGGCTCGGGCTCGGCATTGCGCAGGCGCTGCTGCGGCAGCAGCTTGATACATCGGTCCGTTCGCGGGATCAGCTCGCTGAAGTCAGCGGGTACCCCACGTTGGGTCTCCTCCACTACGACAGGCAGGCTAAGTCCTTTCCAGTTCTGACCCCGAGCACGGACCGCTCGCGACGCGCGGAAGCCTTTCGGCAGCTGCGCACGAACCTCCGGTTCGTCGACGCTGCCAGTCCGGTCGAAGTCTTGGTGGTTACCTCGTCGGTGGAGAGTGAGGGGAAGACGGCGACTGCGGCCAACTTAGCCGTCAGTTTTGCCGAGGCGGGGCGCCACGTCCTGCTCATCGATGCAGATTTGAGAAAGTCAAAGCTGGAGAACTACCTGGACCTGGAGGGTTCGGCCGGCTTGACGAACGTCCTGATTGGAGAGGTCAATGCCGACGATGTGATCCAGGAGTGGGGCGAGAACGGTCTCCGGGTCCTTGCCAGTGGGCCGATCCCGCCCAATCCGAGTGAGTTGTTGGGAAGTCCCTCGATGGAGAAGCTCATCCAAGAGCTTCGAATGGGTTTCGACCTCCTCGTTGTCGATACCCCCCCAGTGTTGCCGGTTACGGACGCCGCCGTCACTGCCACCCAGGCCGACGGGGTGCTCCTCGTCGTACGGCACGGCCGAACCCACCAGGAGCAGGTGCTGCAATCGATAGAGTCTCTGGAGACGGTCGATGCCAGGATTCTGGGAACCGTGTTGAGCATGGCGCCGGATCATCGTCGGGACAGGCTCCCCAGCTATCACGAAGAGCGTCCCTAAACGGCAGTCCGGAGGGGTGATCAATGACACAACTCGCCGGCTGGTTGACGCTCAGCCTGGGTCTGGCCTGGCTCGGAAGAGCACGTCCGATGCGACTTGTCTGCCTAGTCGTGCTGTTATGGATCGCTGTACCCGCAGTGGCGGCGCACCAATTGACCGGCGTTGCGGACGGACGATGGGCGTTCCACCCGGCTACCTGGCTAGTTCTGTGTGTGTTTGCCGTCCAGGCCGTCGCTAATTCGCGGGCTCTGTCCGCGGCGCTGGCGCGACATTGCTACGCGGCGATCACGCTGTTGGTGTTCGTCCTCGGCGCTGCGGTGACGAGTTACTGGACCCAAAGCGGGGGCCTTCGGCTGCTTTTCGATCAGG
>JBBSRY010000310.1:0-4127 GCA_038242595.1 Mycobacteriales bacterium | reverse complement strand
TATGAACAGGACATCGCCCTCGACCAGGTTCGACAGCATCGCCGCTAGATCACCCGCTCGCTCCAGGGCCGGCCCGGAGGTGATCCGCAACGAGGTGCCGAGTTCGGCCGCGATGATCATCGCCAGCGAGGTCTTACCCAGTCCGGGAGGCCCGGCCAGCAGAACGTGATCCGGGACCGCACCACGAAGTTTGGCGCCGGAGAGCACCAGTTCGAGCTGTTCGCGAACCCGATGCTGCCCAACAAATTCGCTGAGGTTTTTGGGGCGTAACGACCTTTCAAGTTCGTCGCCGGGTAGCGAGGTAGAGGCGAGCAGGGCCTCCGAGTATTCGCCGTCACCCTCGCCCGGTCCGCTGGGCCGATAGTTGCCGGACTGAGGGTCACCGGACTGATAGTTGCCGGACTGAGGGTCACCGGACTGGTGGACGTCGGGCCGATGGTCGTCGTGCTGGTCGTCGGACTGGTCGTCACCGGGCTGGTAGGCGAATTCGGTCACCGCGATCTCCCCAGCAGCGCGAGCGCGCGTCGCAGCAGCACACCCACCTCACCGTTGACCACGGCCGGGTCGTCGGTGTCGGCGGCGATGGATTCAACGGCGTCACCGGCCTGCTTAGCCGACCAGCCGAGGCCAACCAGCGCTTCGGTCAGCTTTTCACTCCAGTCGTTCTTGACAGCAACACCGGCGACTGCTGGCCCGGCGCCGGCTGCGATGGTGGTGAGGCGCCCCACCTTGTCCCGCAGTTCCAGCACCAGTCGTTCGGCGCCCTTGGTCCCGATGCCCGGCGCACGAGTCAGCGTTTTGACATCACCTGAGCCGAGCGCCCGCACCAGCTCCTCCGGCGGAAAAACCGCCAGCAGGGCCAGTGCAATTTTCGGTCCGACTCCGGACACCGACTGAACCAGTTCGAACAGATCCCGTGCGTCATCGGCAGCAAATCCGTAGAGCGTCAGGGAATCCTCGCGCACCACCAAGGTGGTTGCCAGATAAGCCTGCTCGCCTCGATGTAGACCGGCCAGGGTGGCCGGGGTGGCCCGCACCGACATACCTACCCCGCCGACCTCGATCACCACCCGATCCAACGAAATGGCCAGTACGGCGCCGCGCAACGATGAAATCAACGCTGACCTGCTTTCTTGGTTGGTGCCGGACCGGAAGCCGCTGACATCGGCGACACGGTGCTCGACCCCGCTGACGTCGGCGACACGGTACTCGACCCCGCTGCCGTTCGCGCCTGGATGGACCGCGTCTTATCGGCCTGCAGAGCTGCCCGCCGCTTGGCTTCGGCTGCCGGGGCCTGCTTGCGCGCCTCACGCTGGGCCAGTTCCCATCGCGAAGGCGCCGCGCTCACCGAGACCCGAGCAATGCTGCCCTGCTGTTGCAGCGTGGCCAACCGGCCCGTCATCGGTGAACGCATCAGATGGCACAGTGCCAATGCCAATGCATCCGCCGCGTCGGCGGGTTTGGGGGCAGCGGCGAGTTTAAGCAGTTTGGTGATCATGATGGTGACCTGGGACTTGTCCGCGGCACCGTTCCCGGTGACCGCGGCCTTCACCTCGCTGGGGGTATGCCAGGCCACCGGAATGCCCCGCCGGGCTGCGGCCAACGCCACCACGCCGGTGGCCTGCGCGACCCCGATCACCGTCATCACGTTCTGCTGGGCAAAAACCCGCTCGATCGCCACCGCATCCGGCCGATGCCGATCCAGCGCCGCCTCGATGTGCGCGGAAACAGTCAGGAGTCGATGAGCCAGGTCCGAGCCCGAGGGAGTACGAGCCACGCTCACGTCGATCAGTCGGGACACTTTTCCCGGGCCGCCATCGACCACGCCAACACCACAACGGGTCAGCCCGGGGTCAACACCCAACACCCGCACGACGATGACCTCCCGATCACGACAACAGACTGATGTTCACCGGCCGAGGATAGCGGCGCCCGAACATGTGTACGTGCCCGACGTTACCGGCGAGAGCCGACAACGAAGTCGCCCGCCACGCCGGAATGTGGGTTTCGGCATGGCGGTCGGCTTCCGTCCGATCAGTCCTCGTCCGTCCGATCAGTCCTCGTCAGTCAGAATCAGTCCTCGTCCGTCCGATCAGTCCTCGTCGAGAGCAGCGCCAACCTCATCAGAGATTTCGACATTGGTATAGACATTCTGAACGTCGTCCAAGTCTTCGATGGCGTCGATCAGCTTCAGCACCTTGCGGGCGGCATCAAGATCCACCGGCACCTGCAATGTCGGCACGAATGTCAGATCCACCGAATCGTATTCCATGTCCGCCTCGATCAGCGCGGAACGGACAGCTGCCAAGTCGGTGGGTTCGGACACGACCTCGAATGTTTCGCCCTGATCGGTCACCTCTTCGGCGCCGGCGTCCAACACGGCCATCAGCAGGTCGTCCTCGGTCAGTTCACCCTTGGGGAGGACCACGACGCCCTTACGGTTGAACAGATAAGAAACCGACCCCGGATCGGCCATGTTGCCGCCATTGCGGGTGACTGCCACCCGGACCTCGGAGGCCGCCCGGTTTCGGTTCTCGGTCAGACACTCGATCATGATGGCCACGCCGTTGGGTCCATACCCTTCGTAGGTGATCTCGGTGTACTCGACTCCGCTGGAGTCCTCACCGGAGCCACGCTTGAGGGCACGGTCGATGTTGTCCTTGGGCACCGATTCCTTCTTGGCCCGCGCAACAGCGTCGAACAGCGTCGGGTTGCCGTTGATATCGCCGCCGCCGGTACGGGCTGCCACTTCAATGTTCTTGATCAGCTTGGCAAAGTTCTTGCTGCGCTTGGCGTCCTTGGCCGCCTTCTGGTGCTTGGTGGTTGCCCATTTCGAGTGGCCGCTCATGGCAGTTGTGCCCCTTTGGTTTTGCGTCGAGTCCTGTCTCGTCGACAGTTGGCGGCGGTACTGGAAAGTAAACAGCGAACGCGGACCGATTAACTGGTCGCGCCCCGACGGGCAATTCTAATGGTCGACGGCGATGGTCAACGCTCCGCGATGGGTGTTTCCCACTCACGGGCTCTTGGCAACCGGATCTGCGGTTTGTTGCTCGGCATCGACTTCGGCCGCCTCACGAACCATCTGGACGAATAGTTCGTGCACGCTGGTGTCGCCAGTGATCTCCGGGTGGAAAGAGGTCACCAGCACTCGCTCGGTCCTGGCCGCCACCGGGTGGCCGGCGATACTGGCCAGCACCACAACCCCCTCCCCCACGCTCTCCACCCACGGCGCCCGAATGAACACCGCGGGAATGGGGCCAGCCGGACCAGGCCACTCGACCTCGGTCTCGAAGGAATCCACCTGACGGCCAAAAGCGTTGCGGCGCACCGTGATATCGATCGCATTCAGCGAATTTTGATCTGCTCGGCCATCCAGAATGTTGGTGGCCAGCATGATCATTCCGGCGCAGGATCCGTAGGCGGGTAACCCGGCGTCCAGACGCTCCTGTAGGGGGGTGCGAAGTTCGAAAACATCCAGCAACCGGGACATCGTGGTGGATTCACCACCCGGGATGACGATCCCGTCCAGGTCGTCCAATTCGCTCGGCCGGCGGATGCTGCGGGTCCGCACGCCCAGTCCGTCCAGCACCCGAAGATGCTCCCGGACGTCTCCCTGGAGTGCCAGCACCCCGATCGTCAGTGGGGTCTGTCTCGAAGCAGTGCCTGGGGCGTTCACATGCTTGAGGCTATCGGCCCTCGGCGTGCTCTTGCGCCGCCTCGATGTCCGCCTCGGTCACCCCTCGGTCGATCAGCTCAGGGGCGGTCAACCCTGACCCGGGAATCTCCGGGTCAATCACCCCTCGGCCTGGGGTCGCGGTCGAATTGCTGATCTTGAACAACGGCATCAGAACGTGCAGGCACGGTCCGATGGCCACCGCGTAGAGCACGGTGCCGACAAAGACGGTGCCGCCCATCAGCCAGCCGACAATCAACACGGTGCCCTCGATCGCGGACCGCACCACCATCACCGAGCCGACCCCCCTGGCGACCAGTCCGGTCATCAGTCCGTCTCGCGGACCCGGGCCCATACCGGCCCCGAGGTACAAGGCGCCGGCCAACGCGTTCAAGGGGACCGACAGCACCATGGCAACGATGGCCCAGGCCAGATTGTCAATTGCGGGCAGCAG
>JBBSRY010000309.1:0-4137 GCA_038242595.1 Mycobacteriales bacterium | reverse complement strand
CTGGCCTCGGCAAATTCCTTGGCGGCGTGAGTGATCGCGTCGCTGCGGATACGCCCCATATCGCGATCCAGATCCAAGGTCCAGCGACTTTGCTGGTTACTCAGTTTGTCCAGCCGCGACCGTTCGTTGGTCAATTCGGCCAGTACCTCGGCTGTGCCGGAGGCAGCCTCCTTGCGGGCGAGGAGTTGAGCTTCCACCTGGTCCAGCCCGGATCTGACCACGCGCAGCGCGTTTGCCACACCGGCAGAGTCGGCGGTACCGGCCCGTAGCTTGAGGATGGCCGCCAATTCCGGGATTCCGGACGCGTCCTCCAGCGCCTGTTTCATCGGGCCGTCCGGGACGGTGGTGGCCTGGTTGGCCAGTTGGCTGGAGACCACGCAAATTGGCGCGTCGGCAAACCGGGGCGCGAACTTGGTCAGCAGTACCTGATTTTCCGCGACTATCTCCCGCCAACCTGCTGGGTAGAGGTCCTTCTTGGTCACCACCAAAACGATTGTCTCGACCGTTTCGGAGAGTTCGGAGAGAAAGGTCAGCTCCGGGGCGGTCAGCGGTTGCCCCGCGTCGGTGACGAAAACCAGCAGACTCGCCCAGGAGGCCGCATGCCGGGCTGTCATCAGATGGGCGCTGGTCAGTCCGCCGACACCGGGGGTATCCACGACGTCGATATTCGGCAGATACTTTGCAGTCAAAGCCATCTCGACGCCCCGTGGAATCGGACTCGCCGGGTCCTGGGCGTACTGCCCGGCCACCGTGATCCACTCCGGGACCTCATCTAGTGAGATATCCCGTCGCCCGTCGGCGAAAATGAGCCGGGCTGCACCGTCCGGGAATTTGGCGGTCGGAGCGGTGATCCGGACAAAGGCGTTGGTGGTGACGTCCACCCCGACCGGGGATGCGGTGGGGTGACCGACGAGCGCGTTGACCAGACTTGATTTCCCGCGCTTGACCTCGCCGACCACGACCACCGCCGGCGCGCCGGTCTGCGCGGCCTGCAGTCGCGAGACGGCATGTTTGGCGATCTCCGGGAAGCCCCGGTCCTTCAGAATCTTGGTGCCGCCAAAAAGTGCGGCCCTCGTGGTCGGGTCCAGTCGAATTGCTCTCACCATGTGGTGACCTTAGAGAACGCCATGGGTCTACGGGCCCCGTCCTATTTCTCAAGTCGTTTCCGTCTGCAGAAATGATCGCATCCGCGGCTGGAAAGTGAGGCGATTTTCACTGCCATCATCCCCTTCGGAGGAGTTGGCCGGTAAGCCGACTAGATTGGACAGTCGTGTCCGCCACCGCGTCATCCCGAATCCTTGGCAGCTCCCAGGGGAGTACTCCCCCGCGGGGTTCCACTGGAGTGCCGGCGGTGACGCGCGGCTTGGGATACGGCCATGGTGAGCTGTTGACCTCGGTTCCGCACCCCTCCGGTGTGTTGTCCTTCCTGTCCGAGGGCGAAGGTTTGGTCGGCTGGGGCGAATACGCCCGGATCACCGCAACCGGCCCCGATGCGGCCGAACAGATCGTGCAGTGGTGGGCTACGGTGAGCGCGGATCTGGTGGTAACAGATGAGGTCGGCCTACCCGGTACTGGGCCGATTGTTTTCGTCTCCCTTGGGTTTGGCGATACCGACACCGCCGTCGCGGTGGTGCCGACAACCGTTCTGGGCTGCCGCGACGGACATCTGTTCCGGACGGTAATCGGGGCTCCGGAGGATCTACCGATTCAACCCATGCTGGCTCCGGGACGGATCAGCTATTCGGATGCGTCACTGTCCGTGAGTCAGTACATCGAGGCAGTCACTGAGGGCATTGCTCGGATTCAGCGCGGCGCTCTGGCCAAGGTGGTGCTGGCGCACGATCTGAGCGCCATCGCCGAGAACCCGGTGGACGAGAGGTACCTGCTGTCCCGGCTGGCAGCGGTCTACCCAACCTGCTGGACTTTTGCGGTGGACGGGTTGGTCGGCGCTACCCCGGAGATGTTGCTGCGCCGTCGTGGTCGGCGGATCAGTTCACGGGTGCTGGCCGGTACCGCGTGGCCCGATCGCGCCGGCGCCCATACCGCGGGCACGGTGGCGACCGGCTTGTTGGCTTCGGCCAAAGACCTCGCCGAACACGCCTATGCGGTGGAATCGGTGGCATCAGTGCTCAGTCAGGTGAGCGAAGACCTGCAGGTGCCGGGCGCGCCGCGGGCCCTTCCACTGGCGAATCTGACGCATCTGGCCACTGACATCACCGGGACTGTTTCTGACGCCGAGTCGGCTTCAGCCCTGTCGCTGGCGGCCAGGTTGCACCCATCCGCGGCGGTCGGTGGTACCCCTTCCGCGGCCGCCCGGGCGTTGATCGCTGAACTCGAACCGATGCGACGCGGCCGCTATGCGGCGCCAGTGGGCTGGATGAACGCCTCCGGTGACGGCGAGTTTGCCATCGCTCTGCGGTGTGCCGAGGTTTCCGGGAACGCGGTGCGGTTGATGGCCGGCTGCGGGATCATGGCAGATTCCGATCCGGAGAAAGAAGCCCGGGAAGCGCAGATCAAGATGATTCCGGTACGGGACGCTTTGGAAGGCTGACCATGGGCGCCGTGCTGTGTTGCGGGTTGACCACACTCGATGTGGTGCAGACAGTGACACAGGTTCCAGGTGCGAATGAGAAAGTGACTGCTCTCGGCCGGGGATGTGCTGCGCGGCGCCTTCGCCGCGCCTTCGCCGCATATATCGCGTTCAACAGGCTGGGGGCCAACTATTTCTTTACGGCATTTTGGTGAGGCTTGAGCTTTGGCAGCGGGCCGCATCTGATCGTGCGCTTCCTGTGGGGCTCGCGGCTGGCTGAAAACCTATGCGCTACAAGACCTCGATCGATGCTTGTCACCATCGAGAAGTAGTGCCGGTGTCGGGCTTAGAATGGTGGTGTGTCGGGGTATTTGGCGTCGAGTTCGGCTTGGATCCGGTGGGTTTCTGCTTGTTCTGCGGCTTGGCGTGCTTGGAGTTGTTTTTTGGCGGTGGCGATGTGTTCGGCGGGCAGGGTGAGGCGCCAGTCGTGGGGGGTGGTGCTGTGGTGGTGGCCGTTGGGGGTGGTCCAGGTGAGGGTGTGATCGCTGTGGTGCTCAACGTTCCACTTGGTGTGGTGTTTCATCAGGTGGTGGGTGCGGCACAGGGCGGCCATGTTCGCTGGGCAGGTTTCGCCGGCGGTGTGGTTGTCGCTGCAGCCGGTGTCACACCCGGCACTAGCGCCGGCGCCGATGCCGGTGCCGGTGCCGGGGCTGTTGGGACTGTCGGTGCTGTGGGGGCGTGCTGGTTTTGAGTCTGATCTCTGGGTGCCGGTGGTTTGTCCGGGTGCGTGTTTGAAGGGTTGTTGGTGGTCCAGGTCGGCGCGGCGGGCGTTGTTGTTGCAGCCGGGGAAGCGGCAGGTGAGGTCGCGGTGTTCCAGGTGTCGGGTGAGTGCGGTGTTGGGGAATCTGGCTGTTTTTCCCAGGTCCAGGACGGTGCCGCAGTTGTCCAGCAGCATCACGGTGACCGAGGTGGCTGATCGCAGGATCGCCTCGCGTAGGTGGTCGGGGATGGTGTCGAACCCGTTGAGGTAGGCGGGGTCGTTGCGCAGGTGCAGCAACGTTTCCACATTTATCGTCAGGGTCAGTCCGGTTGGTTTGATCAACGGTGTGGCCAGGTTCTTGGGTGCATCAAAGGACCTGGCACCAGGCGGACCGGCGTCGACTTGTTCATCCACCGGCTGCACACGCTCTTCATCATCGGGGCAGGCCGGTGTCACCTTGTTGTTCGGACCGGCTTCGGTGCTCGGCTCGGGTCCGGTGGACTCGTCCTCCACGATTGCGACACCAGCAATCGTGATAGCGGTGGTCTCGGCCGGATCGTTGGCGGCCTCCCCAGCGGCCGCGTCTGGCTGGGTCGGGGCGTTGCTGGCGGGTGGTGGTGGGGGTGCTGTGGGTTCCGGACCAGCGGCAGGTTCACTGCCGGGGGTTTGGGTGAGGTAGTGGCGTAGGTCGAAGTGGCCGGTGGTGTCCAGGGTGAGCATGATGTCGGTGAAGGCATCAGCGCGTAGTTGGGCCTTTGTTCGCCACAGTGGTGAGCCGAGGGGGGTGTCGGGGTCATTGTGTTGCAGCTTGTAGTGATGGTTGGCCAGTTCTTCGATGATTCCTTGG
>JBBSRY010000308.1:0-4138 GCA_038242595.1 Mycobacteriales bacterium | reverse complement strand
AGCCATATCGAGATGACGCGCACCCCTGGACGCGACTACTACAAGGGCTGTGTCTACCACCCGGACGAGGTCGGACCCGCTATGACGCCCGCCCAGTTACATACGGTCCAGGCGGCGGTCGCGGCGGTGGCGGACCGCCCCGGGATCCACCGTTTCGACGATGTCATCATCTACAACGGCATGAACCGCAGGTCGCGGGCGCGTCTGGCCGCCCGGGCGACCGCCGGCGCAATGCGGGACAGGATGCGTGGCTTGCGCCTGCTGCGGGGGGCACCGCGATCCTGAGCAATGAGCACGGCGGCCATGCGGTCACGTGCTCGTACGCGAGGCCGATCCCGCCGGCAAATCTAGAGCACTTTGGACAAAAATGCGCGGGTTCGGGCGTGCTGCGGGTTGCTCAGGACATCCCGCGGCTTTCCGGACTCGACAATGCACCCGTCATCCATGAACACCAGCGTGTCGCATACCTCTCGGGCGAACGCAATTTCATGCGTCACCACCACCATGGTCATGCCGTCGTCTGCCAGCTTCCGCATGACGTCCAGCACGTCTCCGACGAGCTCTGGGTCAAGCGCCGACGTGGGTTCGTCGAACAGCATCATCTTGGGCTGCATCGCCAGTGCTCGGGCGATCGCAACCCGCTGCTGCTGACCACCGGACAATTGCGCCGGATAATGGTGGGCGCGGTCGGCCAGCCCCACTCGGTCCAGCAGCGCAATCGCCCGGTCGGAAACAGTGCGTTTTGCCTCATGTCGTACCCGTACCGGGGCTTCCATCACGTTCTGCAGGGCCGTCATATGAGGAAACAAATTGAACCGTTGGAACACCATCCCGACATCGCGCCGCTGCTGGGCGACCTCACTTTCGCGCAATTCGTAGAGCTTGTCTCCCTGGGCCCGATACCCGACCAGCTGACCATCGATGCGGACGGATCCAGAAGTTACTCGTTCCAGGTGGTTGAGGCAACGCAGTAGGGTTGACTTTCCCGAGCCGGATGGTCCCAGGAGACTGGTCACCTCTCCGGAGCGAACCTTGAGATCCACCCCCTTGAGCACCTCCAGCGAGCCGAAGGATTTGTGTACGCCGGTGACGTCCACCATCAGGGTGGCCGGTGTCTCCGGAGCCGTCATCGGTTCACCTTCGGTGTCGTTACGCGTCCGGGTCGGAGGTTGGCTGCCAACCGGGACGTCAGGGTGGGGCGACCGTTGCCGGTGTTGTGACCGCGTTGAAAGCGCCGCTCCAACAGCATCTGGCCGTAGGTGAAAATGCTGGTCAAGACGATGTACCAGACGCTGGCGACGATCAGCATCTCCATCCTGGTGAAGTCCACCGCTCCGATTGCTTGCGCCTTCGTGAGTAGGTCACCGGCACCGATCACCGCCACCAGCGAGGTGGTTTTGAGCAGGGTGACCAATTCATTCCCGGTCGGTGGGATGATGACGCGCATAGCCTGCGGGAGCACGATCCGGCGCATCACCAGTGTTTTTTCCATACCAAGTGCTTCTGCCGCCTCGACCTGTCCGCTATCCACCGACTGGATGCCCGCCCGAACGATCTCCGCCATATACGCGGATTCATTGAGCGCCAGCGCCAACAGTGCGGCTCCGAACGGGGTGATCAGATCGTTCGTGTTGAGCGAAAAATCACCAAAACCGATGGTGGGGAAGAAAAGTGCAAGGTTGAACCACAGCAATATCTGAACCAGCACCGGGGTGCCCCGGAACAACCAGATATACGCCCCGCTCATCGTCCGCAACAGGCCGTTGGTAGATAGTCGCATGACGGCCAGGACGACCCCGCCGACCAAGCCCAGCAGCATGGAGGCGATGGTGAGCCAGATAGTGATACCCAAACCGTCAAGAATGGCCGAAGCCGTCAGGCGTTCCCCGATGATTCCCCACTGGATGACCTCGTTGGAGGCAATTGCCCGAATGAGCAGGACAACCAGCCCGATGACGACCGCCGCTCCCACCCACTGTCCCCAGTGCCGGACCGGAACAACCTTGGGTGAGGTCAGGGCGAGACCGGTTGCGGCCGGCTGCCCCTCGGTCACGACGTACCGGCGTTGATGGTGATCTTCTCGAGCGCACCGGCGCCGAGTTCCCGGGCGTCCAGGATATTCTTGTAGGTCCCGTCATCGATCATTGACTGATATGCAGCCTGGAACGCATCACGCAGTTGGGTATCTTTTTTCAGGAATACCACTCCGAGCGGGATGGGCAAAATCGTTTCGGCGTTGGCAACTTCGAAAGCATTACCGCCGCTGATCTGTGCGGCGTTGTAGCGTCCGACCGGCTCCTGCGTGAAGCTGGCCGAGGCTCGCTTGGATTGAACCTGCAGCAGGGCATCGGTGTCAGTCGGGAGCGCGGTGATCGTTATCTTGTTGTCTACGCACTCCTTGGTGTTGAAACCGTTAAGCAGGGCCTCCTGCGCCGAAGACACCAGCACGGTGACAGACTTACCGCACAGATCGGTGATGCCCTTGATGTTCTCGGGATTGCCGGCGGGCACCACGATGGCCTGGCCGGACTGGAAATAGTCGACGAAATCAAATTTCGCCTGCCGGGCCTTGGTGTCCGACACAGCCGCGAGGACCACCTGGTAGCGGCCACTTTCCAGGCCGGGAAGCAGACCGTCGAAGGCGGTGTTGGTCAGGGTGTAGGTGACACCGAGTTTCTTGGTGGCGGCATCCATCAGTTCGATGTCCAAACCGATCACGGTCGTTCCATCGGTGTCGAGGTATTCGTACGGCGGGTAGAGCGCTTCGGTGGCGATCTCCAGGTTTTTTGACGATTGGACCTCGGCGGGCAACATTTCGAACAACTTCTGGTCCGAGTTCACCGCGTCGCTACCGGCCGAGGAGGTTGAAGAATCGGCGGTCGCCATGGTGGACGCAGAGTCCGAGGTGGCTGCTGATCCGGATGATGCAGAGGCGGACGACGCCGGGGACGACGCGGTAGAGGCAGCTGTGGAGGTGGCGGTCGAATCACTACCGCCGCAGGCGCTCAGCAGGATCGCGGCCAGCGGCAAAGCCAGCCAACGGACCGATTGGGTTTTGATTTTCACTGGTGTTCCTTCAATGGTCTTGGTGCAGCGGTAATGGGTGGGTCGGTAAATATTCGATTGCCCGGTCAGTGCTTGGCGGGGCGTGGGGCCATCGCCGAGATCAGTTCGTAGGCAACGTGCGCCGCTGCGATACCGGTGATCTCCGCGTGATCATAGGCGGGCGACACCTCCACCACGTCAGCGCCGATCACCTTGAGATCGGCGAACGTGCGGATGATCTGGAGTAACTCCCGGCTGGTCAACCCACCTGGCTCCGGAGTGCCGGTGCCGGGTGCGAAAGCCGGGTCGAGCACGTCGATGTCGATAGAGACGTAGACGGGTCGGTTACCAACTCTATTGCGAATCTGGTCGGCCACCCCCCGCCAGCCAAGATCCTCGAGACGCTCCGCCCCGACCACTTGAAATCCGAGAACGTCATCCTCGTAGAGATCACGGTCGGAGTACAACGGTCCTCTGATCCCCACATGGGCGCAGGCGGTTTTATCGATGATGCCCTCCTCGCTGGCCCGCCGGAATGGGGTGCCGTGGGTGTAGGGCTCATCGAAATAGGTGTCCCAGGTGTCAAGGTGCGCGTCGAAGTGCACCACCGCCACCGGTCCGTGTCGCTCGGCAGCCGCTCGTAGGAGGGGCAGGGCGACACTGTGATCCCCACCGATGGTGACCAGTCTGCCGCCGCCACTGGTGAGATCGAGGGCGCGGGCGGTCACCTCTGTGATGGCCGCCTGGATGTTGAACGGATTAACAGCAATGTCGCCGGCGTCGACAACCTGCTGAGCAGCGAAAGGCGACACCCGCGCGAGGGGGTTATAAGGACGCAGCAAACGAGATGACTGCCTGATGTGATTGGGTCCGAAACGAGCTCCCGGCCGATAGCTCACGGCGGAGTCGTACGGGATTCCAACAACCGCGATGTCGAAATCACTGACCTCATCGAGTCTGGGCAGTCTCGCGAAGGTGGTCCACCCGCCGTAGCGGGGAATCACGGTGGCATCAATAGGACCGATCGGATCTGCCACGTTCGCTCACTCCTCAGGATCATGGCGCGTCTGCATCTGGGCAGCGCCGCAGCTTT
>JBBSRY010000307.1:0-4147 GCA_038242595.1 Mycobacteriales bacterium | reverse complement strand
CATCGACTCGGTCAAGCGGTTGGCCGGCACAATGTGCTCGATCAACGAACTGCCGGCGATCAGCACTGGAGCCACCGCAAAACCGGCCACGAACGAGGCCATCCCGAGCAGCCACAGGTTTCCCATTGCGGCCAACGGCAGCGTCACCACCGCCAACCCGCACACCGCGACGAAGAACTGCCTGGGCAGTGCGACCCGGAATTCCTTGGCGCCGAAGAAGAAGCCTCCGAATAACGACCCGGACGAATAGACCGCCAGCAGCAGACCGGTGTACCCGGCCGCGCCCGCCTCATCGGCCACCGCAATGGTGGTGATCTCATAGGAACCGAAGACGGCGCCGAGGAACACAAAAATTGCGGCGATGGCCGCTACCCCCGGCAGGAACAGCGCGCTGCCCTTGGGGGCGGCAACTCCGGATCCGGCACTGGGAGTCGGCTGGGTGGACCGCTGCAAAACCAGAATGACGGAGCCCACGGTCAGGATCGCCGTCGCCACCAGCAAGGCAGCACTGGGCGCCACCTGCAGCGCAAGCACGGTCGCCAGCGGCGGACCGGCGATGAAGACGATCTCGTCAACGAGTGATTCCATCGCAAACGCGGTCCGCAGTTGCGGAGTACCGGTGTAGATCTTTGACCAGCGGGCACGAATCAACGCCCCGATGGAGAGCTGCGTGGATCCGGCGATGAAGGCCAGAGCGAATAGCAGAGACTCCAAACCGTCGGCGTAGGCCACCACGATCAGGCCGAGGATCGCCGGCACGTGGACCGCCAGCTGAAGCGGGATGACCCGGAACTGCCCATGACGGTCCACCAGCCGGGACACCTGGGGTCCGATGAAGGCCGCGGCCAGCGCATAGACAGCGGTGATCACCGCGGCGAGTGAGTAGGACCCGCGCTCGTGAACGATGAGCAGAGTCGCGCCCATACCGGCCATCGACATCTGGAGTCGCGCAAAAAGACCGGTGAGCGAAAAGAGCAGGGCACCGGGGTAACGAAGGATGAGGGCGTACTTGCCGAACACGTGTGATCTCCCACCACATACTGCTGGTGGCCGGCAACCAGTCTTGCTTATACCGTCCGGCCGGTACACTGTATCTCATGGCCACAGACACCCGCCACCGAATATTGACCGCACTCCAGGTGGTTCTCGCCCGTGGAGGTGCCTCCGCCGTCACCCTGGAATCAGTTGCCGCCGAAGGCGGGGTGTCCAAAGGTGGGCTGCTCTACCACTTCCCCAACAAAGAGGCGCTGTATGCCGGTTTGCTGGATCTGGAGATAGACAGCGTGACGCAGGAGACCGCCGAACTCACGACCGAAAAGGGCCCAGTGCGGGCCTATCTGGATTATTCGCTGCCGAAAAACCAATTCGAAGCCGACTATTTCTCGTCCCTGATCGCCGCTGTCCGTTCCGAAGAATGCCTCGGCGATGAGGCCAGTGAGAAGCTGACCGAGATCTTCCGCCGCTGGGATGCCCCGTTGCTCACCGCCGTCCATGACGAGGTGACCGCACAAAACATCAGACTCGTCGGGCTTGGTCTCTACCTTGGCGCCGTTGCCGGACTTCCCACTCCGGATCCGGGCGTCATCTCCGAGATGTTCGATCGTCTTGTCTCCATCACCGAGGCGACGGTCTAACGAAGCCGGCCGGAGATCTGCGCCAGTATCGTGGTTTGAATCTGTTGATCGGCAGGCCCGGCGTCGGGGGTGAATGTCCAGGTCGTCCCCGTCCACGCGTCGCCAAGATGGCTATCCGGCTCCACCGGCAGTCGCATGAAACTTCGGAACAGGGATGTCACCATCGGGCCGCGGCCCTGCGCCTCGCTGTGATCGCCGATCACGATCAGTCCAAGACCCGCGCTCACCCCTTCATCGACGAGGTAACGCAGCTTACCGATCTGCGCATCATCCAAGCCGTAGGGAAAGTTGGTGATGACCAGCAGCCGACCGGCATCCGGTCCGGGCATACCACCCTGCAGCGCCATCTGGCCCAGGTCGACGAAGTTCACGCAGTCATCGATCATCACACCCAGTTCGTCCGGAGTGGTCGCGACAGGTGCATCAAAGACCCGACATCCCACGGCGCCCAACGGTTTCAAGGCTTCTGCGGCTGCCCCGCGGCCGGCCAGGTCGGCCATCAGCAGTTTGATGCCGCCGGTCGGCGAGGTGGCCAGGATGCGAGTGATCAGAGCTCGCGCCATGGCCAACGGATCAACCCTGGACGGCGCCGTGGAAAACAGTTCTTCCGGGGTGTCCGGGATGAAGAACTCGGCTGCTGAATCCGGGGCTCCGGGATTGCCCTGATTCAGGGCTCCGGCACTGTCGATCCACAGCGGTCGAGCAAGTGGCACCCCCACCATCAGCGGCAACCGCAGATCGGGAGCCTCCGGAACCGTGAGGCTGCCACCCCGAATGGCCAGATTCCGCTCGGCCGGCGGTTTCCAGCTCTGCCACGAGGCAGCAGTCCAGTCCAGCATCGGGGCCGGCAGCTTGAGTTCCAGATCCCGCAACTCGGCCAAGAGCTGAGCCACGTCACGACGATGATCGGACTGCGCCTTGTCCATCAGGGTGCGAAAGCGCTGCTCGGCTTGCTCTCGAGCGGCAGCACCGACCGCAGTATTACGCGTCGACGGATCGGCCAACGCCTCGGATAGTTCACTGTCCCGGCGCCGGTTCGCAAAGGACGTGGCCGACCGCATCCCCGCCGTCGAGCGAGCGGCATCTTCGAAGATGCTGCCGATCAGTCGATGTAATCGTTCCTGCTCGGTGGTCCCGGGTGGCGCCGGCGCCACCAGATGCGGCGGGGGGGGGGTCATGACCGGGGCGGGCGGCGGTTGTTCCACTTCTCTTCCGTGGTCGGCGACGGCAGCGGCGAGTCCGCCGCTGTAACCCTGCCCGATCGCCCGCACCTTCCACTGATGACCGCGCCGGTAGAGCTCGAAGGTGAGGACCGCTCGCTCGGTCGTCAAGCCGGCGATGATGAATTCCAGTTCCGGCAGCTGATCCGGCCCGGACAGCAATACCCGGGGCGCCTGATGAGACCCCAGCGGCTGCGCCCCCGGGTCGACACTGACCAGGCACATCACCGATACCGCCTGCACCGCAGGCAAAGTCATAGTGATGTCACCGCTGGACCCAAGACGCACGCCGGGTCCGGACGGATTGTTGTAGAACACAAAATCCGAGTCCGTCCGGACCTTTCCATTGGCGCCGAGCAGTAACGCCGAGACGTCGACCGGGACGGATGCCTCCACCCGCACCACACAGGTGGGGGCTGCCCACACCACATTCTGGCCCTTGGCCAGCCGTTCGGTCATACCCGCGCCGTCATACCCGTTCTGTTGCAGTGGTTCTCGAAGTCCAAGGAAGCGGCGGAATCAGAGGAATCGCGCCAGCGGTTCCACGGTCTGGTTGGGCGATCGGGCCGCCACTCCCTCACCGATAGCCTGCAACTTCCAATCCGAACCCTGCCGATAGACCTTTGCCATCACCATGCCGGTGAACGGCATGCCGCCGGCCAGGGTGTACCGCGCCAGTTCGGTGTCGTTGGTGTGATCCACCAGCCGGCAGAACGCATTCTGTACCTGCTCGAAGGTCTGTCCCTCGTAGGAGGTCACCACGAAGAACAGGGTGGTGATGTGCGCCGGAACCCGGGTCAGGTCAACGATCATCGTTTCGTCATCACCGTCGCCGGCGCCCGTGCGGTTATCACCGTTGTGCATGATCGAACCGTCAGCGCTGCGCAGGTTGTTGTAAAAGACGATGTCGGCCGGCTGCCGGTCGGCAAAGAGTACGGCCGAAGCGTCCAGATCGATATCGACCTCACGGCTGCCGAACATGCCACGCTTCTGAATCGGATCCCAACCCAGACCCATCCGGATCACGGTGAGGCTGACGCCACCGTCCTTCTTCAACGTGACCCGTTGTCCCTTGGCCAGGCTTACCGGCTTGTTCTTGGTCAGCGATACCTCACCACTGCCCTGCTGTTGGCCGGGCGGCGGACCGTGCTGGGCCGGCGGTTGCTGTTGTTGGCCTGCAGACGGCGGCCAACCGGACTGAGCCGGCTGTTGCTGCGGCGGCGGCGGCGGCTGTTGCTGCGGCTGTTGCTGCGGCGGCGGCCAACCGGACTGAGCCGGTGGTTGCTGTTGCTG
>JBBSRY010000306.1:0-4159 GCA_038242595.1 Mycobacteriales bacterium | reverse complement strand
GAGGGCTCGACGCTGACAGTGGCCGGTTTCGACTACGAGGTCTCCACCAGGGCCGAAGTTTCCGTTGATGCCGAAACAGCCGGACGTGTCCTGGTTTCCGGCCGGCTGCTATCGGAAATTGCCCGGGCACTGCCGGCTCGTCCGGTGGATATTTCCGTCGAGGGCTCTCGGGTCACCATCCACGGTGGGTCCGCGCGTTTCACGCTTCCGACCATGCCGGTCGAGGACTACCCGTCGCTGCCCGAGATGCCAAGCGCGTCAGGCACTGTCGATGCCGCAGCGTTCGCCGAGGCGGTCAGCCAGACGGCGGTCGCCGCTGGTCGGGATGACACGCTGCCGATGCTGACCGGTGTCCGGGTGGAGATCGAGGGGGCCAAGCTCACGCTGGCAGCAACCGATCGTTTCCGGCTGGCCGTTCGTGAATTGACCTGGACGCCGGACGCCCCGGATATTTCTACCGCGGTCCTGGTGCCGGCGCGCACCCTGGCCGATGCGGCCAAGACCCTTGGCGGTTCGGATCCGGTGACGGTAGCCCTGGGCGACGGACTACTGGGTCTGCAGGCCGGCGGCCGGCGCACCACCGTTCGACTGCTTGATGTCGAGTTCGTCAAATACCGTTCGTTGCTGCCGAGTACGCATACCACCACGGTTGATGTATCGGTGGCCGTATTGGCCGAGGCCATCAAGCGCGTCGCACTGGTTACCGACCGTGGTCATCACCTGCGGCTTCAGGTTGCCGAGGGTTCGCTGACGTTGACCGCCGGTGGCGATGATGAGGGTCGGGCCGAGGAAGAGTTGCCGGTGTCGGCCGACGGCTCCGAACTGCTGATCGCCTTCAACCCGTCCTACCTGGTGGATGGGTTAGGTGTATTGCGCAGCGAATTTGTCCGGCTGGCCTTCACCACCCCGGCCCGGCCGGCGCTGCTACTCCCGCTCAAAGACGTGGATGGCGAACTTCGGGTGCTCGACGACGCTGCCTACCGCTACCTGGTGATGCCGGCTCGGCTACCTGGCTGAGCACGAACGTCCAGACCCCGCTCGTTGGTGCAGCGGAGTCGAAACTAATATTTTTAGTATCAGCCACATCGGAAAGCGAGCATCTATATGCAAATCGGACTCATCGGCCTGGGCAAAATGGGCGGCAATATGGCCGAGCGGCTGCGCGACGGCGGCCACGAGGGTATCGGTTATGACCGTAATCCAGCCGCTGATCGACAGGTCGATTCGTTGGAAGACCTGGTTGCCGGTCTGACCGCGCCGCGCGCGGTATGGGTGATGGTGCCGTCCGGGGTTCCGACCAGAGCGACGGTCGCCGAGCTTTCCAAGGTTCTGCAGTCAGGTGATCTGATCATCGACGGTGGTAACTCGCGTTACACCGATGATCAAGAACACGCCAAGGGTCTTGCCGAACAAGGCATCAAATATGTCGATGCCGGTGTCTCCGGCGGTGTCTGGGGTCTGACCGAGGGATATGCCCTGATGGTGGGCGGTGCCCCTGATGCCGTCGCGATGGTGCAGCCGATCTTCGACACCCTCAAGCCAGAAGGGCCCGGTGGATTTGTCCACGCCGGCCCGGTCGGTGCCGGTCACTTCACCAAGATGGTCCACAACGGCATCGAATACGGCATGATGCAGGCCTACGGCGAGGGCTATGAGTTGCTCAAGGCCACCGACCTGGTGCCGGATCCGGATGCGGTGTTTGCCTCGTGGCAGCAGGGCACCGTCATCCGGTCCTGGCTGTTGGACCTGCTGGTGCTGGCCACCAACGAAGACCCCGGTCTGGAACAGGTGCGCGGTTACGCCCAGGATTCCGGCGAAGGTCGGTGGACCATCGAAGCCGCGATCGAGCACGCGGTACCGATGCCGGTGATCACCGCGGCGTTGTTTGCCAGATTCGCTTCTCGCCAAACCGAGTCGCCGGCGATGAAAGTGATTGCTGCCCTTCGCAATCAGTTCGGCGGCCACGCCGTTGGCACCGCCGGCAGCACCAGTGCGGTCCCGATCAGCTAAGTCCGCCTGTCATCGAAGTAATATTCAGGCTGCAACGTTGTGCGAGTTGAGGTTGTGTGTACACCCGGCACCTTTCGGTCGCGGACTTTAGATCCTGGACCAGCGCTGACCTGCCGCTAAGTCCGGGTATCAACGTTCTGATCGGGCGTAATGGGGTGGGCAAGACCAATTTGGTCGAAGCCCTTGGTTACTTGGCAACGTTGTCCTCGCATCGGGTTTCCGGTGACATCCCGCTGATCAGAAGGGGTGCCGACCGGGCAATTGTGCGGGCAACCGTGGTTCATGATGGTCGTGAACTGATGCTCGAAGTCGAGATCACCGCCGGGAAGGCGAATCGGGCTCGACTGAACAGATCGCCGGTGACACGAGCGCGCGATATTCTCGGCATCCTGCGCACCGTGTTGTTTGCGCCCGAAGATCTGGCCTTGGTTCGGGGTGATCCGTCCGAACGTCGCCGTTTTCTCGACGAGGTGCTCATCATGAGAGCGCCGCGGTTCGCCGGCATCAAAAGTGACTACGACCGGGCGTTGAAGCAGCGAAATTCACTCCTGAAAAGTGCCGGGGCAGCTCGCCGTCGCAGTAGTGAAACATCCGGTGGTACCGATCTTTCCACCTTGGAAGTCTGGGACGAACAGCTGGCCGGCTATGGCGCGACCCTGCTATCAGCACGTTTACGGCTGGTCGAGGAGATTCGACCGCATGTGGTGGCCGCCTATGCCGATCTGGCGCCGAACTCCGAACCGGCCGATCTGGTCTACAGATCTTCGCTTGGCGAGTCGCTACCGACCGCCGGTGCAACATCGACCGAGGCAGAATTGGCGGCAGCTTTCATGGCCGAAATGCAGCGCCTGCGGCGAGCCGAATTGGAACGTGGCATCTGCCTTGTCGGTACCCATCGTGATGATCTGGATCTGATTCTTGGTGACGGAATGGCGAAAGGGTATGCCTCCCATGGCGAATCATGGTCATTTGCGTTGGCACTCAAGCTCGGTGGGTTTGGTCTTCTCCGATCTGATGGAGTGGATCCGGTGCTGATCCTGGATGATGTTTTTGCTGAATTGGATTCCTCTCGTCGGTCACGGCTGGCATCGTTGGTATCTGATGCCGATCAGGTATTGATCACTGCTGCGGTGGGAGCCGATGTGCCGATGGAACTGCTGGGAGCGCACTTTCTCATCGAGGATGGGACCGTCACACCTATTTCCGCAGCTCCAGATGCCGATGGCGCTACAACGCCCGCTACCGAGGAAAATTCACTCTGATGACCGATCACCCAGCCCCGAAACCGGAAAAAGAACCAGCAGCTGACGGTCCGCGTGGCGCCGACCTGGCCCGCGAGGCGCTGGCGCAGGCTCGCGCCAGGTCGGCCACCAAACGTAAATTGGCCGGTCGCACCGGAACGGCCGGGCGCCGCTCCACCGTTGGTTCCAGGAGACGATGGTCGGGTCCTGGCGCCGATTTCCGAGATCCAAAACCGTTGGGCGCCACCATGAAGACGTGGTTGAAAGATGCCGCTGTCGGCGCCGACCTGGACAAGGCAAACATCATGGGACGCTGGCCGCAGATCGTCGGCCCGGATATTGCCGCGCACTGTGAACCGATCAACTTTGTCGACGGCGAATTGACGCTACGGGCCGAATCCACCGCCTGGGCCACCCAGATCAGGATGATGTCGCCGCAGATCATGACGAAGATCGCCGCGTCGATGGGGCCCAATGTGGTGAGGAAGGTGCGGGCGCAGGGACCATCGAGTCCGTCCTGGCGATTCGGCCCCCGTCACGTCTCCGGCCGCGGCCCCCGCGACACCTACGGCTGAAACAACCAGGGCTGTCCACACGGCTGTCCAACACCTCAGAACCACAAAACTACAGCGCTGGGTATCTAGTCACCCTACTGGACTGAAATAAGTCGAACTGTGAGCCTTCCAGCCGCCTGCAAATAGCTCCGCTGTCGGTACTTACGACTAGGATGAACTAGGTTGCGTTGAACAAGGGCCCTCACAGGCCCTGTGAGACACGGCAGCATTGAATGCGCCAATAACCCCATCATGGGGAAATAGTTTCGGAAATAAGTTCAGGAGACTCGAACCTGCATGGCAACATCTAAAAAGTCCACCGAGTACAACGCCGGTTCTATCACCGTGCTCGAG
>JBBSRY010000305.1:0-4168 GCA_038242595.1 Mycobacteriales bacterium | reverse complement strand
TGGAAACCAGTTCACCCTCGTCGTCGGAGTGTTCGACCTCGATATCGGACAGCGCGGTGCGGCAGCCCGGGCACCAGTTGGTGATGCGATTGGCGCGGTAGATCAAACCGTCGTCGAACAGCATCTTGAAGATGGTCTGCACGGCGTCGCTGAGCCCGTCGTCCAAGGTGAAGCGCTCCCTGGTCCAATCGACCGAGTCGCCAAGTCGCCTCATCTGGCCGAGGATGGCCCCGCCGGACTCGGCCTTCCAGTCCCACACCTTCTGGACAAACAGTTCGCGACCCAGGTCATGGCGGGTCTTGCCGTCGACTGCGAGCTGCTTCTCCACCACATTCTGGGTGGCGATGCCGGCGTGATCCATGCCGGGCAGCCAGAGCACCTCATCGCCGCTCATCCGATGCCAGCGGGCCAGAATATCCATCATGGTGTGGTCGAGTGCGTGGCCAACATGTAAGTTGCCGGTCACATTCGGCGGCGGCAGCACGATGGAGAACGGCTTCTTCTCGCCGGACAGCACCTTGGCCGGGTTCGCGGTGAAATAGCCGGCGGCAACCCAGCGCTGGTAGGTGGGTACCTCTACGGCCGCCGGGTCGTACTGGGTGGGCAGGTCGGCGGCGTTCGCAGGGGTATTGATAGCAGTCACCCCATCACTTTAGTTCGCGCCGGCAAGCAGCATGGACCCTTACCGCCGCTAGTAAGAGCGCGGCAGCTTCAAACTGTGCTGGGCGATGTAGTTGAGCACCATCTCGGCATTCACCGGTGCGATCCGCAGCAACCGGGCCATCCCATACAGCGGCATCAGTCCATATTCCACGCTCAGGCCATTGCCGCCGTGGGTTTGGATGCAGGCATCAACGGCCGCGCCGGCGGCTTCGGCGGCGGCATACTTGGCCATATTGCTGACTTCACCGGCCGGTTTGCCGTTGTCGTGCAGCCAGGCAGCTTTCGCCGTAAGCACAGCGGCTGCCTCGACGGCAATCTTCGCCTTCGCCAGTGGATGGGATACCCCTTGATGGGCACCGATCGGCACGCCGTTCCACACGGTTCGTGTCCTGGCATAGTCGGCCGCCTTGTCCAGTGCGTAGCGTCCGATACCGACACACAGTGCGGCAGAGGCGATTCGCTCCGGATTCAGGCCATCGAAGAGCGGTTTGAGACCTTCTCCCTCGACTCCGATGAGCGCCGAGGCCGGCACCCGGACCTGGTCGAAGAAGACGGTGAACTGGCGATCCGGAATCTGGACCCCGACTTCCAATCGGTTCCAGCTGAGCCCGGGAGTGTCGGTGGGCACCACAAAAAGGCTGATGCGGGCTCGGCCGGTGGCTTCGTCAACACCGGTTTTGACCACGGTTAGAACGGCAGCTGAGTCGTCGATACCGGAGATGTAGTACTTGGAGCCACTGATCACGTAGTCGTCGCCGTCACGTACCGCGCTGGTGCTGATCTTGTGCGAGTTGGAACCGGCGTCGGGTTCGGTGATGGCAAAGGCCATCTTGGTGTGGCCGTCGGCCAACCTGGTCAACCATTCCTGCTTCTGGTCCGCAGAACCGTGGCGCCGTAATACCTCGACGCCGATTGCACTGGAAACCAGCAGCAGCAGCAGCGGGCAACCAGCGGCGGCAGACTCCTCGGCCACCACGGTGAGCTCAGCCATTCCGGCTCCCCCACCGCCAAACTCCTCTGGAACATTGATGCCGATGAATCCGGCGGCGCCGAGTTCGTTCCAGAGCTTGTCCTGCGGGTCGCCTCGGCGTCCGTGATCGGCAAAGTCCTTGCCGCCGAACGGGGCGGTGATGTGACGCACCGCGTCTCGGATGGCGAGTTCTACGGCGGATTCTGAGAAGTCGGGCATCTTCAGGCGAGTCCTTAGCATGGTCTGGCAGCGCTGGCTGTGTGTTCGGCGATGACTCGGTCCAGTGTGGCAAAGTTAATGGCGATTAACAAGGGGTGAGTGGTACTACCCGTGTTCAGCTGTGAGATTGCCACCGGGATACTGGCCAGGACGGTCGCGGCGCTGTTGCGGTCAGCCGCATCCTCGCGCCGAGTTCTTGCGCAGCCCAAAACGTCCAACAGAGGAGAGATTCATGAAGTCCCAGGATGAGACACTTCTGCGTCGAGCCATTGAGCTGGCTGCCGCCGGCCGAGCCGACGCAGAGGCACCGTTCGGATCGTTACTGGCCGACGCCGCCGGAAAAGTGCTGATCGAGGATCACAACACGATGGTCGGAGATCGCGATATCACCGCGCACCCGGAGTTGAAACTGGCGAAGTGGGCCGCCCGGGAGCTGGACAGCGAAACCGCGGCCGCAACGACCATGTACACCAGTTGCCAGCCATGCACGATGTGCCAGGGCGCCATAGCGCGATCCGGGCTGGGACGAGTGGTGTACGCACTGTCGGAGGAGCAGTTGAGCGAACTTCGCCCCGGACCAGGATTCGGTACCACGCCCATGGATGGGCCGTACTTGTTCGAGGAGGCCCGGGTTCCCATCGACGCTTACTACCGGGGCGAGGAGGGTTCGCGCTAAGGGGTCAACGGCATCGGTCCGTAGAGCACATTGTTCTCGTCGTAAAGAACAACTGCGGAGATCCCCTGGGCCAGCAGGTCCGGGAAGGACTCGGCCAGCCAGTCTTCCGCTTCGGTTTGGGTCAAAAACAACGCCGGTGTTTCGAATTCGTTCGCCAAGGCCAAGCCGGCCTCGTCCATGTACTGCCAGTGGTAACCCATGTCGCCAATCATGCCGGAAGTCCGGCCGGATCCGCGCTGCTTGGGCTGGGTAACTTCCTGATCAGCCAGCCGGTAGCGTTGACTCCACGCGTGGTAGCTGAAGACTGGGAGTTCTTGATGACCGAAGCGGTACCTGTCGAGTTCGGTGAGGTGACCCGGGTTGATCCCGCGGCCATCGAGGCCGCAGGCAAACTCCGTGGTACAGACGCCTTTGGCAACCTTTCCCCCGTTCTCGACTGGATCGCTGGAGCCCAGGGCAGCGAGCGAATCAAGCCCATCCGGCAGCCCCGACTGGTGGCATTCAGCGGGCACCACACTCTGGTTTGCATCGAAACTCCCGTTGTCCACCCGCCACCCGTCGACACTGCGCTCGTCAACTCGGCGGACACCGATCTGATGGGTCAGCTGTGCAGTCTGGCCAACGTTGGCTTCCAGTCCATCGACGCCTCACCCCCGCTGTCACAGAGCCAGTCGGAGCAGCCTCCATCGCTGACCAAGGATGCAGATCGGTCGGCATTCGGACTCCCACACCGTCACCCTCCGGTATGGCACAGGGATGCGTTAACTGCCGAGGAGTGCTCAGCAGCAATGCAATTGGGAAAGGACACCGCCGACGCCGAGGTCGATTCCGGCGCCGATTTCCTGATCCCAGCACTCCTGGGTACCGGGCATGAGGTGCCGATCGGGGTATTGATCTGCGCACTGACCAGACTTGAACCCACCGAGGTGGTGATCTTCGCCGACGAGACCGATGCCGCCGTCTGGTCAACTACCGTGGCCGCCGTCCGAGATGCGTTATTTCGCGCGCGGTCGCACACCGGAGACGTACGGACCCTGCTCCGAACAGTCGGCGGCGCCGATATAGCCGCATTGACCGGCTTTCTCGCTCAAGCTGCCATCCGGCGCACCCCGGTTCTGTTGGACGGAATTGGCGCCCATGTCGCGGCGGTACTGGCGCACCGGCTTGCCGAAGGCGCCGAGTCCTGGTTCTACTCCGCCTCTGTGTCAACGCGCAGATCCGGTCGGCGGTTGGCCGAACTCCTGGGCCTGCAATCTGTCGTAGATCTGGGAATTGACTCCGATTCGGCTACGGCTGCGCTGTTGGTGCTGCCGATGCTCCGAACGGCCGCTCAGGTCTTGTCGCCAAGCTGACGTTGGGAGTGATCTCAATCGGCGTGCCGTTGATCTTGGCATTGGCTGTACCCCCGGAATCAACTTACCGACAAAAGAACCTGTGCTGAAGCCAGCCGGTCACAGGCGCCAGTCAACCGGTACCACGCCCAGCGCTTCCAATGCCGCATTTGCCCGCGAAAAGGGTTTACTGCCAAAGAACCCACGCGATGCGGAAAGCGGTGATGGATGCACGGATGCGATATACGGAACCGATCCAAGAATAGGGATCAACGTCTGCGCATCTTTGCCCCACAGGATCGCCACCAT
>JBBSRY010000304.1:0-4169 GCA_038242595.1 Mycobacteriales bacterium | reverse complement strand
GACCTCGGCGCCGTCGAACGGAAAGAGGACGGTGGTGGTGGTTTTGGTGTGCACCCATCCGCCGCCGATCGGCAGCCCGGCTGGGTAGGGCGGTTCGAAGAGGGGCATCATCGGCCTTCCAAAAAGTTTCACACCGCGGGCAAATTCCGCCTGCTGGTCTGACCAGTTATTCTATATCACCAGCAGTGTGTCAACTACGTGAGAGTGGTCCCCATGAATGCCCGCACCGAAGATCCCATCCGGACACACCGGATCGCCGTGGTACCAGGTGATGGCATCGGTCCGGAAGTCGTCGATGCCAGCCGGCCGGCACTCTTGGCGTTGGCAAAGCGCTTTCGATTCAAGCTCGAATTCACCGAATATGGCCTAGGTGCAGCACATTTCACCGCCACCGGTGAACTACTGACCGACGAAAAACTGGACGCGCTGCGCCGCCACGACGCGGTCTTCTTCGGCGCCATGGGAGACCCCTCGGTCAAGCCCGGGCTACTGGAACGCGGCGTAATCCTCAAAATGCGCGTGGCCTTTCAACAGGCCGCCAATGTACGACCGGTACGACTCTATCCAGGTGTGCAATCTCCGATGAAAAGTGTGACCCCGGAGAATTGCGATCTGATCATCGTGCGGGAAAACACCGAGGGCTCCTACGTTGGCGGTGGTTCCACCATGCTGGCCGGCACCCCTTACGCGGTCGCCACCCAGGACAGCGTGAACACCGCATTCGGCATCCATCGAGTGGTCGACTTCGCCTTCCGGTTGGCCATGCAGCGACGCAAACGATTGACGCTGTGCCACAAGAAGAATGTCCTGGTTCATGCGGGCGAGTTGTGGCAGCAGACGGTGGACACCGTTGGCCGGCAATACCCGGAGGTCACCGTCGACTACGTGCATGTCGACGCCATGTGCTTTCACCTGCCGCTGACCCCGGAACGATTCGATGTGGTCGTGACCGACAATCTGTTCGGCGATATCATCACCGATCTCGGCGCGATGATCCAAGGTGGCCTGGGAGTATCTGCCAGCGCCAATCTCAACCTGGACGGCAACGCCCCCAGCATGTTCGAACCGATTCACGGCAGTGCACCCGATATCGCCGGTAAAGGCTGGGCAAACCCGATCGGTGCCCTGCTGTCCGGCGCGATGATGCTCTCCAGCCTCGGCGAGCCGGCGGCGGCGGGAGCGTTGGAATCGGCCGCGGTAGCCGTGTTGGCGCAATTACCCGGACCGTCCGGGCCCTCGATGCAGGCCACCACCGCCGAGGTCGGGCAACGGGTGGCCGATCGCATCCTGGCCGATGCCACCAACGGCAGCACACTGGATCTGGGCAGCACCATCAACACCCAACTTTGCGCCGTGCTGCATTCCTGAAGCCCCAGCTGACTGGCGCATTCAACGGGTGGACATGTACTCCTCGAGTTCGGCGCGCTCGTCGGCGTTCAGGTCGCCGATGTAGTACTCGACGATGCTGGACCTCGCCAGATCTGCTGCCACCGAACTCTTTTGGGCGGCAATGGCGGCAACGATCAGATGGGCCCGACCGGCTGAGTTCTGCAACCGTTCGCGGCGTTCACGGTCACGTACCAGGCGTGAATCGATCACCTCACCCATCACCTCGGCCACCACATTGCCGCACACCTCGATCAGCTTGTTGCGGGCGGCCCGTCGAATCGACGCGTGATAGTCCATCACGGCGCGACCGAAAGATCCGTCACCACCGTCGGCGATGTCCTGCAGCCGCTGAACTGCTCGTCTCATCTCCACAAGTTCTTCTTCGGTGCGATGGACGGCGGCCAACCGGCAGGCAGAGCCCTCCATGGTCACCCTGAACTGCAGCAACTCGAGTCGGCTGATGGTGTCCAAATTTGCCAGCCGGGTCATCGACTTCTGCAGTTCGGCAGAGGTATAGGGCGTGATCAACGGACCACGCGGGTCACCGGGCCTAGAGGCGACCAGTCCGGAACTTTCCAATACCCGCATCGCCTCGCGGACGGTTGGCCGGCTGACCGAGAACTGTTCGACCATCTCCCGTTCGCTGGGCAGACGATCGCCGGGGCGCAGTGCACCGGTGCGCAGTGCTTCTTCGATCTGCTCGACGATTCCCTCGTATGCTCTGGCCCGACGGACAGCGCCAAAATTCGGTGACCCGGTTGTCACACCGCCCCCGCCTTCCCCTCCGTGCTCGAAATCCACACCGCTGACTCTGGGGTTGACAGTAGTTGATGCCCTCTCCCACACCCGGAAGGTCAGACGGGCCAGCGAGGGGTCGCCGCGATGCCTCGATGATTTTCATACCACTGCGCTGCCTGCAGAACCAGGTGATCGGCGAAGCGCCGGCCGGCCAACTGCAGCCCGATGGTCCGACCATCAGAGGTGAAACCGCAGTTCACCGTGGCTGCGGGCTGCTCGGAGATGTTGTAGGGCACGGTAAAGGCAATGTGCTGCATGCCCAGGTCATCGCTGCCCCATGGCATCGGATACTCGGCCGGGAATGCCGCCATCGGCGCCACCGGGGAAAGGACGATGTCAAAGTCGGCGGTGGCCGCTACCGTTCGCGCCGCCATCTTCGTGGTGGATTCATAACACTCCATCAACCTGGTGCCGGACGTATCGGCAGCGCCGGAAACCCACTGCACGATGAACGGCAGCACCTTCTTTTGGTCCGCCGCCGAAAGGGCTTCATAGGTTCGCCACGAACGGACACGCCAGAACAGATTCAGCTCGTCGAGCAGTTGCTGGTCGATGAACGGCTCGATCTGCTGCACCCTGGCACCTGCGCCGGAAAACAACTGGGCAGCACCTGCTATGGCGGCCGCAATTTCCGGATCTGCGTCAAATCCGGCGCCGGCCTTCACATGCCAGCCGACCCGCAGTCCGGACAGCGGGAGATCCATTTCCATCCAGGGGATCTCGGACCCGGGCAACTGCGTCCAGTCACGATCATCCGGCTGCGCGATCACCTGCATCAAGAGTGCCAGGTCGGCCACCGTCCGCGCCATCGGTCCGGCCGCGCGACCGAAATATGGCGCATGCAAAGGGACTCGCCCGTTGCTGGGCTTCAGAGTGGCCAGTCCGAGCCAGGTCCCCGGGAGTCGAATCGATCCCCCGATGTCAGTGCCGACGTGCAGCGGACCATATCCACCAGCCGCTGCGGCGCCGGCGCCGGCGCTCGAGCCGCCGGTGGTCAGCCTCAGATCCCAGGGACTGCGCGAAATCCCGTGCAGGCTGGAAACTCCGGAGGAGAGCATGCCCCAGTCAGGCATGGTGGTGGAACCCAATACCACGGCTCCGGCCTCCAGGACCCGATCAGTGATGGGGGCGTTGTGTTCAGGTACCACCGGAGAACCGGCCGCGGTGCCGGACGGCATCGGAAGGCCCGCTCTGGCGATGTTTTCCTTCAACGTCATGGGGACCCCGTCGATGGGCCCGGCCGGCTTCCCGGCCCGCCATCGCTTGCTGCTCGCGCGCGCATCACGGAGCGCCGCTTCATCATCGCGCAGGTAGAACGCATTCAGAACGGGTTCTCTATCGGCGATGACGGCCAGGACATCCTCACAGACCTCGACCGGGTCGAGGTCTCCGCGGCGATACCGGCTGACTAATTCGGTGGCGGGTAAGGAGGCGAGGCGACTGGTGCGCTGTACGGCGTCTGGTTCTGCGGGATTCATGAGTACGTTCATACGCCTTTGTTCAAAACGCTGCTGAGCATGGGGGTGGCGGCGACGAGCGATTGAGTGTACGAATTCTGCGGATCGGAGTAGATCTGTTCGGTCGACCCTGATTCGACGATACTGCCGCGGTTCATCACCGCAACCTCATCGCACAAATACCGCACCACGGACAGATCATGGGAGACGAAGATCAGCGTGAGTTGGTAGTCATCCACCAGGTCGGCCAACAGGTTGAGTACCTGCGCTCGAACCGAGACATCCAGCGCACTGACGGCTTCGTCTGCAATGAGTACTCGCGGCCGGGTGATGAGAGCCCGGGCAATGGAGATCCGCTGTCGCTGACCGCCGGAGAACTGGTGCGGAAAACGTCTGGCCGCGTCGGTGGGTAACCCGACCTTGGTCAACATCTGCGCGACCAACTCGCGTCGTGCCCCTGGCGACACGGACTTTCCGTCCTGCAGGTTGGTGCTGTTGAGAAGGGGCTCGGCGATCACCTCACCG
>JBBSRY010000303.1:0-4170 GCA_038242595.1 Mycobacteriales bacterium | reverse complement strand
CCACGAGTCCCCCCGGCGCGCATCTGACGCGACGACTCCTGGCCTGATCGATGAGGTGACCCCGGCCGCGCCAGCGCAGACCACTGGCGTGGTGACGGAGCCAGACCAGACCCCCATGGCGGAGGATGACGAGTCAGCTGACGGCTATGCCGCAGTTGCTCAGGCACCTCCCACGGTTGCGGTAGTACCAATCGATGCTGTCATCGAGCCCGGTGTTGACCAGAACACGACAAAAACGCAAAGGCCGGCTGCTGCACGCGGTGTGCGGACCCGCAAAGCACCCACGAAACCGGTTCCCGTTGCGGCCCTGACACTGGCCGGTGGGCCGTCCTGGAGCGCTGCACGACTGTTCTCCATCTACGGTGTTGGTGGTTATGACGAACAGGAGAAACGGGCCACTTCAGCATTGCTGTCGACGGTCATGGCAGTCAAAGAATTTGGACGCGCGCTCATCTCGCGACTGGGTGGTCCGGCCGGCACAATCGAGACCTACCAGGAAGTTTCTTTCAAACTCGGTGAACGCACCGTCATCCCGGACGGCGTCATCCGAGTGTCGCGGGCCGGAAAACTGTGGACTGCCTTGCTGGAGACCAAGACCGGCACCAATGCACTCAAGCCCGAACAGTTGGAAACCTACCTGGAGATCGCCCGCCTCCGCGGCTTTGATGCAGTTGTCACCCTCTCGAACGAGATCTCCCTGCTCGGCGGTGAGCATCCGGCCGGGCTGGATCGACGTAAGCTGAAAAAGGTTGCACTGCAACATATATCCTGGTCTGAGGTGCTGCACGAGGCGCAGATGCAACTCTCCCACCGCGGGGTGGAAGATCGGCTGCAGGCCTGGTTGCTTTCAGAACTGATCAGGTACCTGGAGCATCCGAAGTCCGGAGCTGCCGGATTCGAGGACATGGGCGCTGGGTGGGTGCCGATTCGTGAAGCTATCCGAGCCGGCACGCTTCGTCCGTCGGATCGGAAAATCAATGAGATCATCCAATCCTGGGACAAGCTCGTGCGCCACACCGGCATGCGCCTGACAAGCCAGCTCGGTGTCCTGGTGCAGCCGGTGGTTTCACGCGCCCTGGCCAATGACGCCACCGCTCGCATCAACGCATCCATTGCCGGGTTGGTTGCCGACGGCACTCTCCAAGCGGTAATCCGTATTCAACAGGCGATTGGACCGATCGACATCATCGCTGATCTACGGACGAGTCACGTTCGGATCGGTCTGAACATTGACGCTCCGCGTGAGGGGGGCGCCAGTCGCCGGGTCAACTGGTTGCTACGACAGCTCAAGGATGCTCCGGACGCACTGTCCATCGAGGTCTTCAGTTCCAGGAAGGATCAGACAACCTGCGAGCTCCTCAAAGACCTCCGAGAGACGAATCTTCCGCTGCTCCCGGACGCATCTGCAGATATCAGATCATTCCGTCTCAGTCAGACCTTCCCGCTGGGCCCGAAACGCAACGGTGTGAAGGGAGCGTTCATTCCCAGCGTCAACGCCGGGGTTGACGCCTTTTATGGCCAGGTTGTGCAGGCACTTCGGCCGTGGACCAAGCCAGCGGCCAAGCTGCCCGCCGAGGTCTCGGAGGGTGCGGCCGAGACCATTGAAGCGTTGGACGAGGAAGCGAACCACCCCGAGTGATGCCGAACCCGCCTGCTCCCAACTGCGTGAGCAGGTGGGCGGGGTGGGCGGCAATAGCGGTCAATTACGTCAGGCGAGCGAGGAATCGACTGGTTCTTCGGTGATGCGTCGGTGTGATTCGGTAGGCTCGACAACGGGCCATCGATGGCTCGCCGGTCCTGATAAGGGTGCGGCAGATATCGCGAACTGGAGAAAATAGATGGCTTTTTGGGACCAACTCAAGACGAAGTCCGCTGACATGAGCGCGCAGCTCAAGACCAAGGCCGGTCAGTTCAAGAACAAGGACTTCGCCGCAGCGAGCATGGCAATGTGTGCACTGATCGCCGCCGCCGACGGCACCATTGATCCGGAAGAGCGTCGCAAGACCGCCGCCCTGATCGGCAGCAACGACATTCTCGGCATCTTCCCGCCGGCCGAACTGCAGGACAAGTTCAACTTCTACTGCGACAAGCTTTCGCGTGACTACGATTTCGGCAAGGTCGAGGCAATCGCGACCATCGGCAAGCTCAAGTCCAAGCAGGATCAGGCACGCGCCGTTCTGCAGATCGGCATCATCATCGGTGGCGCCGACGGTAACTTCGACGACCACGAGCGCAGCGCTGTTCGTGATGCGTGCTTCGCCGTCGGTATCTCACCGACCGAGTTCGACCTGTAACGAAGAAGTCACATTGGCCGTCCCACCACTTCGTGGGGCGGCCTTTTGCATTCTGACCAGGATGGCCCCAGAGTCATTTGGTCCCGCTGGTCCATTTCAGGTTCCAGCCGTACGCGGCGTCCACGTTGCGCAAACTGCCTTCCACATAACGGACCTCACGATTAACGGTCAGTTGTCCGCCGCGGTTCTCCAGGAGCGCGATAGCGCAAATGGTGGCCGGGGTGTCGGTGGCGTCCAGGCGTACCTCGATCTCCGGCCCGGCCGTCGGGTAGAGGGTGACCACACCATTGGCCTGGGTCCAACGGGAGACTCCCTGATAGATCATCGCGAAGATCAGAATGCGCTTGAAACGCGACGGGTCGGCCAGGTTGATCAGCAGATTCTCGCCACCGGAGACGGCCCCGGTGCGATCGTCACCGTCGAGCTGGATGTAAGGGTGTGCATTGAGGTTGCCGAAGTTCCGACCCACTGCTTGGATTCCGCCGGCCGAACCATCGGCCAATTCGTACAGACAGCCAAGGTCCAGGTCGATCCCGCCGGTTCCGGCCAGTTTGCTCATGAAACCGGATTTGGCCGGTTTTGACGTCCAGTTCAGATTGACCCGCATGACACCCTGCGGCTGACCTGATTTCGTCAGGCTGATGCTGGGTGAGTCCTTGGTCAGGCTGATCTTGTTCAACGAAACCGAGGGTGCCGCAGTTCCTGCCGCCGGAGCGTAGGGAGGGGTCGCGACCGGAGGTGGCGGGGGAGTACTGCCGGCCGGACGGCGTCCAGGTCGGCTGAAATCCAGTTTCGTCGGGTCAAAGGCGGGCGGCTGGGCCGGGTTGGAATTGTTGTCGCCCGAACCGGGCCGGGTGAAGTCGAGGGCCATCTGAAACCTCCTGAGCTGGTACCGATTGAAGGTGGAAAGGAAGATTGGGAGTGCGAAGGGATACCTTCGCACTCCCAAAGTTTCAGGATAAAGCCCTATTTGAGAATTGAAACCGCAGGTCTTTGGACGGCTTGGCGCTTGTTGCGCACGATGCTGGACAGGAACGAAGCACTGATGAAGGCCACTCCCAGCAGCCCGGTGATGACCTCGTTGATGTGCACACCGATCGAGACGAACAGGATCGCGGCCAGTGCACCGATCGCCCAGTGCGCGCCGTGCTCCAGGTACACGTAATCCTGGAGGGTGCCCTTGCGGACGAAGAAAATGGTCAGCGAGCGGACGTACATGGCGCCGATCAGGCCGAGGCCGAGCGCAATAATGATCGGATCGGAGGTGATGGCGAAGGCGCCGATGACGCCATCGAAGGAGAACGAGGCATCCAACACTTCCAGGTACAGGAACAGGAAGAACGCGGCCTTGCCGGTGGCCTTGACCAGCTTGGTCTGCTTCGGCTTGGTGTTGGCCACCGCGGTCGCCGGGTCGACACCGTCCGCAATCTCGTCTTCATCTTCTTCCTCACCCGGGACGTGGAACAGCGATCCGAGGCCGTTGACAGCCAGATAGGTGATCAGGCCGAGAACTCCGGACAACAGCACCACTTCGGAATCCTCGGCGAGGAACTCAGCGGACAGGACCAGGAAGATGATGGCGACGATGACGGAGAGTTGGTCCAGCTTGCCGATCTTGGCCAGCGGTATTTCCAACCAGGTCAGCCACTTGATGTCGCGGTCCTCGAAGATGTAGTCCAAAAACAGCATCAGCAGGAACATGCCACCGAAGGCCGCGATCTGGGGGTGGGCTGCGGTCAGGATGGCGGCGTAGCTGGTCGGGTCTTCGATGGGCCGTTGTTCCATCGCCAGCGAAATGGCCTCGATGGGGCCCAGGTCTGCGGTGATGCCGACGATCAGCAGCGGGAACACCAAGCGCATACCGAAGACGGCGATG
>JBBSRY010000302.1:0-4170 GCA_038242595.1 Mycobacteriales bacterium | reverse complement strand
TTGCCCACCAAGAAGGGCCGGTCGTTGCGTGGTGCGAGCCGCCGGCGCCGTATCGACACCTAGGGGACCTTCGACGTCAGCCGATTTCGGTCCAGGTCAGGAGTTCGTCGACGGTCTTGGTGTTGATGATTCGGGCAGCCGGAATCTCGCACTTCTCCGCGCGCTCGGCGCCGTAGGCCCGAAAGTCCAGCTGGCCAGGTGCGTGGGCGTCGGTGTCGATACTGAACTCGCAGTCGGCCGCCACCGCTTCACGTAGGAGCTCGAGCGGCGGGTCCAGCCGTTCCGGACGACTGTTGATCTCCACCGCCACCGAGTGCTCCGCGCAGGCGGCAAAGACGGCGGCGGAGTCGAAATGACTGGGGGGTCTGGTGCCGCGACCACCGGTGATCAGGCGCCCGGTGCAGTGGCCCAGGATATCGGTGTGCGGGTTCTGGATGGCCCTGAGCATCCGCTTGGTCATGGTCGCGCGGTCCGATCGCAGTTTGGAATGCACTGAGGCAACAACAATGTCGACCCGTTCCAGCAATTCATCGGTCTGATCCAGGGTGCCGTCCTCGTTGATATCGCATTCGATTCCGGTCAGCAGCCGGAACGGCGCCAGCCGTTCGTTGACCTTGGCCACGATGTCGAGTTGTTTTTTCAGGCGGTCGACCGAAAGTCCATTGGCCACCGTGAGCCGCGGCGAATGATCGGTCAGAGCCAGATACTCGTGGCCGAGTTCCATTGCGGTGACGGCCATCTCCTGCAGCGGACTGCCACCATCACTCCAATCACTATGCGAATGCAGGTCGCCGCGCAATGTCGCCAACAGATCAGCGCCGCCGGTGGTCAGCGGGGCGTAGTCCATTTCCAGATCCGCGAGGTAGTCCGGGATCTGGCCGCGGGTGGCCTGTTCAACGACCAGGGCTGTCTTCGGGCCGATTCCTGGAAGCGCTTTCAGGGTTCCGGTGGTGGCGCGTTTTGCCACGTCCTCGGGCTTCAGACCGGCGATGGTGATGGCGGCATTGCGAAAGGCCTTGACCCGGTGGGTCGGGGCCAGCGTCCGTTCGAGTAGGAAAGAGATCCGACGCAGGGCGGCAACTGGTTCCATGGTCAATCACCCTAGTCCGAGCAGCACGAACCCGGACAGGGGCAGACCAGGGCGACCGCGTCCTGGCGCTCTGGCTGGTCTTTGGCACTACCCTCAAGCCATGAGTGTGGCGCAGATCCTCCCCGTACCCGGTCCGGACGGCAGCACCAGGGACGTCCGCATCACCAGTCCCGATCGTCAGATGTGGCCCGACATCGGCGTCACCAAATGGGAACTGGCCAATTATGTGGCGCAGGTCAGCGACGGATTGCTACGGGCACTGTTTGACAGACCCGTCACCCTGCAACGCTTTCCGGATGGCGTCGAGGGGGAAATGTTCTATTCTAAGAACCCGCCCCGGGGTGTTCCCGAATACACCAAGACCGTGATGTGCACTTACCCATCCGGCCGCAAACATGCCCAGCTGGTGACCCACGAGATCGCCACCGCGGTGTGGGCGGTTCAAATGGGCACCGTGACCTTTCATCCATGGCCGGTCCGCAGCAACGACAACAACAACCCGGACGAATTCCGCATCGACCTGGACCCGCAGCCGGAACGAAACTTCGCTGATGTGGTGGAGGCAGCCCTGACCTTGAAGACCGTGATGGAGGAAATCGGTCTGACGCCGTTCGTCAAAACATCAGGAAATCGTGGTCTGCATATCTTCGCCCGCATCAAGCCGACGCAGGAGTTTCTCCAGGTTCGTCATGGGGTGATCGCGGTGGCCCGTGAGTTGGAACGCCGGCTGCCGGAGTTGGTGACCACGGCCTGGTGGAAGGAAGAACGCGGCGAAAAAATCTTCGTCGACTTCAATCAGGCCTGCCGGGACCGCACCATCGCCTCGGCCTACAGCCCGCGGCCCCTGCCGGGGGCGCCGGTCTCGATGCCGGTCGCCTGGACAGCGTTGAAAGATATCGCCCCGCAGGACTTCACGGTCCGTACCGTTCCCGGCATCCTGGCTGCCGACGGTGACGCCTGGCGTGAAATGGACGACAGCGCAGGTGATGTCGAGGCCGCCCTCAAGCTGTGGGAGCTGGATGTCGAGCGCGGGCTCGGGGAGATGAATTTCCCGCCCGACCATCCGAAGATGCCCGGTGAGCCGCCGAGAGTGCAACCCAGTAAGAAGAACGAGGCTAACTGGCCGAAGGACTGACCCAGCCGGTCGTGCGTTGGGGCGCTCGACCACCGACTGGGGTCGCGACATCGCTCGACCGACGAACTGCGCCGGGCCTACCACGGGGGATCATCGAATCAGGACGGAATCCAGATCGTAAGCGATGGCGCGATCGACCTGAGACAGTTTGCAGGACTGCGTCTCTCGGTCCGGGCGCCAACGCAGGAAAGTCACCGCGTGGCGGAAGCGTAAGCCCTCCAACTGGTCGAACTTCACCTCGACCACTCGTTCCGGACGTAACCGCACAAAGCTGACGTCCTTGCTCCCACTGAAGCGACTTCGGTCAGTTTCACCCTTGAGGGCCGCGCCTTCGTCATCGACAACGACCAGCGGCGCAAGCTCATCGATCAGTTCCAGCCGCCGCACATTGGTGAAGGCGGCGATACCGCCAACATTGATCAGATCGCCGTCGTCGGTGTACAGACCCAGAAGCAATGAGCCAACGCCCCGCCCCGATTTGTGGATCCGATAACCCAGCAACACCGCATCTGCGGTTCGGGAATGCTTGATTTTCAACATTGATCGTTTTCCATACTGGTAGGGCAGTGCCAATGGCTTGGCCACCACACCGTCCAGACCGGCACCTTCGAATTCCTCGAACCAGCGTTTGGCCTCGTCGACGTCGACGGTCACCCTGGTGAGGTGAATAGGCGCATCGGGGGCGACATCGGCCATCACCTGCTCCAAGAGTTCACGACGTTGCGAGAACGGACGCGAGGTGACATCGTCCTCGTCCAGGGCGAGCAGGTCGAAACAGATCAGTTCGGCCGGCGTTTGCACAGAGAGTTTGGCGATCCGCGATTCTGCGGGGTGGATCCGCTGCGAGAGCGACTCCCAATCCAGCTTCTGGGCACCCGCTTCGCCGGTTCGAACCACGATTTCCGCGTCGATCGCACAACGTTGTGGTAGATGCGCCAGCACAGCCTTCGCAACTTCGGGGAAATACCGAGTCAGTGGTTTGAGCCCGCGGCTGGCAAGCTCGACCTCATCGCCATCGCGAAGGATGATGCAGCGAAAGCCATCCCACTTCGGTTCGTACAGCAGCCCGCCGGCCACCGAGTCCTGGGCCGGCACCGTCGGGACGGCTTTGGCCAGCATGGGGGAGACCGGCAGTTCGATCGGCAACTTCATTCCAGTATTGTCGCGCGTTTCGGGTCCGGGCGCGCAGTGGGCCCGTCGGGGCGGTCTCGACACGGGCCTGGCAGCACTGCTCGACCAAATTGGATACGGCGGCCCTGTTCGGCCAACGACTGGTGGGTCAGGTTTTAATTTCGACTGATTTCAACTCCGAGGTGACTGATTGCCAGCTGATCTGGCCGGCCGGGAGTTGGCGGGCGTTGGCCATACCGGCAGCCGCGGCCAGGCTCAACATCCGCGGCACCCTGGCCCGGGGTAGTAGCGCGCCGGCCGCCGCGGGGATTTCGGAGCCGGTAAGGACGACCGCCATGGCGCCCAGGAAGGCGTCACCGCTGCCAACCGCCAAGCCGCCCACAATCGCTGGGTGGGCAACGGCCACACATCGCTCGGCATCGACGTACAGGGAACCGGCAGACCCTCTGGTGATGACCACCGACTCGGCCCCCACGGCAAGAAGTTGCTGCGCAACCGTTGTCACGGTCCCGTCTGCATTACCGGTGATGGCGCGTGCTTCGGCTTCGTTGACCTTGACCAGGGTCGGCCGCTGCGCCAGTGCCGATGTCAGTTCCGGCCCGTAGGCATCGACCACTACCCGGACATCGGCGGCCCGGCAGTGATATATCAACTGCACCAACGCATCCGCCGGTAGACCCGGCGGCATCCGCGATAGGGCGACCAGGTCGGCCGGACCTAGGCAGGTCAACTCGCTCCGGAAAGTGTCAAGGACAGATCCCCAGACACCGGCGGGGACAGCGTTCATCTGCTCATAGAACTCGGTCAACTCTCC
>JBBSRY010000301.1:0-4176 GCA_038242595.1 Mycobacteriales bacterium | reverse complement strand
GATGGGAGCCAGAAACGGTGAACGAACGCAATCGCACCCGGCGCCGCAGCCAGAAACGGTGAACGAACGCAATCACCCCCGGCGCCGCAGCAAGAAACGGTGAACCAACGAGGACGAGAGCTAGGGAAGGAACATCGCTCAGCCGGTGATGGAACGGGCGACAATTACCTTCATGATCTCGTTGGTGCCTTCCAGGATTTGGTGCACCCGAAGGTCACGGACAATTTTTTCGATGCCGTATTCGGAGAGATACCCGTATCCACCGTGCATCTGAAGTGCCCGGTTGGCGACCGAGTAACCGACATCGGTGACGAACTTCTTGGCAGCGGCGCAGTGCGGAACCAGAGCGGGGTCGTCGCGGTCAATGGCATCTGCGGCGCGCCACAGCATCAACCGGGCCGCATCCAGATCGATTTTCATCTCGGCAAGTTCGAACGATAGACCCTGAAACTTGGTCAGTGCCGACCCGAAAGCCTTGCGGGACTGCATGTATTCCACAGCTTTGTCGAAAGCCGACTGGGCACCGCCCAGGGAGCAGGCGGCAATATTGACCCGGCCGCCGTTGAGCCCCTTCATGGCGATTCGGAAACCGTCGCCCTCACGCCCGAGCAAATTCCCCACCGGAATCCGCACGTCCTCCAAGATCACCTGGCGAGTTGGCTGCGCATTCCACCCCATCTTCATCTCGTTGGGGCCGAACGACAGTCCGGGGGTGTCCTTTTCCACCACAAAAGTCGAAATTCCGTGCGAACGCTCATTGGTCGTGCGGGCCATCACCACATAGATATCAGTGGCTCCGGCACCGGAAATGAATTGTTTGACCCCATTGAGCACATAGTGATCTCCGTCCAGCACCGCCTTGGTGGACAGTGACCCCGCATCAGAACCCGCACCTGGCTCAGTCAGGCAGTAACTCCCGAGATTCTTCATCGAACAAAGATCCGGCAGCCAACGCTGACGTTGCTCACCGGTGCCGTAGCTATCGATCATCCAGGCGACCATGTTGTGAATCGAGATGTAGCCGGCAATCGTTGGGCAACCGGTGGCCAGCGCCTCGAATATCAGGGCCGCATCGAGCCGTGAGAGTCCGCTACCGCCGACGTCTTCCCCGACGTAAATCCCGCCCATGCCCAACTCGGCCGACTTCCGGATGACGTCAACCGGAAAGTGCTTGGTCCGGTCCCATTCCAGAGCACGCGGCCCGAGTTCCTTGTCGGCAAATTCACGAGCGGCTTCGGCGATGAAGCGCTGATCAGCAGAGAGTTCGAACATAACCGTCAAAGTACCGCCTGGCGGGCTGTTCTAGCCAGTCCTACAGTAGGACATCCAACTAATGCGAGCCGATTCACACCGAATGCCGGGAAGCAACGGGCATCGCTCAGTGTTGAAGCGAACATGAGCCTTGAATCGCCCAAGCTGTCCGTCCTGGAATTGGTACCTGTTACCAAGAATGCCGGGACCACCGAAGCCCTGAACCACAGCACTGAACTGGCACGTCAGGCCGAGCGACTCGGCTATCAACGGTTCTGGGTAGCCGAACACCACAACATGCCGGGCATCGCCAGTTCATCGCCGGCCGTGCTGATAGCCCACGTGGCAGCCAATACCGCCGGCATCCGGGTCGGGTCCGGCGGTGTGATGCTTCCCAACCACGCTCCGCTGGTGGTGGCAGAACAATTCGGCATGTTGGAGTCCCTGCACCCAGGGCGGATCGATCTCGGACTCGGGCGGGCTCCGGGAACTGATGGCCGAACCGCGTTGGCACTGCGACGCAGCCTTGCTGGCTTGTCCGCCGAAGATTTCCCGCAGGAGCTTGCCGAAGTCATGGGCATGCTGGCCGGTGACCCCGCACGGCTGTCTGCGGTACCCACGGCGAGCACGATGCCGCAGGTGTGGCTGCTCGGTTCCAGTGGGTACTCCGCTCAACTGGCCGGCATGCTGGGATTGCCATTCTCCTTCGCGCATCACTTTTCCAGCGCCAATACCGAAGCAGCCCTTGAGCTTTACCGCCGAAACTTCCGGCCATCTGAATTCCTGGACGAGCCTTATTCGATGATCGGCGTGAACGCCGTCACCGCGGACACCGACAAAGAAGCGGCCTATTTGGCCAAGCCCGGGGTCCTGGCGTTCCTACGTCTGCGCACCGGTCGACCGGCCGCTCTGGACACGCCGGAGGATGCCGCCAAGTACACGTTCTCCGGTGCCGAACTGGATTTTGTCGCTGAACGACGCCGCGGGCAGCTACTCGGATCCCGCGAAACCGTTCGCCGGCAGCTGGCCGATCTCATCGACCGCACGCAGGTTGACGAACTCATGCTGACCAGTCAGGTGTACGGACTCGATGCCCGAATTCGGACCTTGGAGACGGTCGCTGAGCTGGTCCAAGAGGGCTTACCGGTAAACGTCTAGACCCGCGGGTACGGTTCACAGCGACAGGTCGATCCGGGCAGTTTGTCATGCCCGGCCCGGCCCGGTCCGGCGCATGGCGGTGCAAGCAGCCCGAGAAGTGCTTTCGCGTCGTTCAAAGCTGTTCGCGTGTGAGCGGGTGGGAATGGACGGAAACGGCGCGAAAGTTCGAGGGCAGCAGCGCGGCTCGGTATTGAAGTTCGCTGAACCCCGGCAGACCGAAAGGTCAGAAACCTTCGCCGGCGAAGGTACCAATATTCCAGCGATTGCCCTCCGGATCACGAAACCCGATATCCGTCGATCCGTAATCGGTTTCGGTGACCTCAGAGGTAATCGTCCAGCCCGCTTGTTTGACTCGCTCGAAGATCTGCAACACCGCAGCCGAAGAGAGGTAGGTAACGCCGGAACCGGGCTCTATGCGTTGCACGTCACCCTCCGGGCGTGGTGATCCGAACATGATGCCACCGCCGCCCGGCCAGGACATCTCTGCATGGCTCACTTCCCGCTCCCCCTCCCCGGGGTAAGCGCACACCTTGTGAAAGCCGATCACCGACTGCAGATAGTCAAGCGCGGCCCAAGCGTCCTGGTAGGACAGACATGGCCAGCATCCAGGAGCATTTGTTGTCGCCACGTCGGGGGTGGGTTCTGTGGTGGTCATGAGATCAGACTGCCTCAGAGACCGCTCGGTTGTCTTGTAGAAATGGGAGCTCCCGACGAATCCATTCAGTCGGGGAGCAGCCGGCGAAGGTTTTCGACTCCGCACTCAGATGTGCCTGGTCGGCATACCCGGCTCTGGCCGCAACCTCGGCCAACCCGATGCGCGAGCCGTCACGCACCAGCCCAATGCGCGAGCCTTCACGCACCAGCCCAGTGCGCGAGCCTTCACGCACCATCGCGACGGCACCGTCGAATCGGGCGATGCGCGCAATCTCCTTGGGACCGAGGCCGAACTCACGAGCAAATTGTTGCGCCAGATGCCGCCGGCTCCAGCCGATCTCAGAGGCCACCTGCGAAATCGGGATGCGTCCACGCTGCCCTACCAATAAGGACCAGGCATGGGTGACCTCCGGACGGATGGATGACTTTGGCTCCTGGCTCAACCGCAGATTGAGGACATCGGTGACCAGTTCGACGCGCGAGCGCGGACTGGGATCCGCACATAGTTGGTCAACGAGGCGAGGTGCCGCTGATCCCAGAAGTTCAGCCAAATCTACTGTTGTGCAAGCAATCTCAGCAGCAGGCAGACCGAATAACTGCCTCAGTGCAGGTGGGCTGATGTCTATTTGAATGCCCTTTTGCGCGCCCGACATCGGCAATTGCACCGCGGCCGGGCATAGCCCCCCGACCAGGGCATCGAATTCGGTGTGACGTACCCGACCGTTCTCATCCGGCATATCGACCGCAACCGGACCGGCCATCGATATCACCAGGGTCAGCCACGGAGAAGCAAGCCCCTGATGGACACCTCCCGGTAGCTCGGGCATCGCATAATCGATGACGCGACGCACTACGCAGCGCAGTGGTCCATCCGCCACCCCGAAGTGTGCATGCTCCGCAGACACTTTCGAGATCCTCAGCGCCGGTCGATGCCCGCGGGCTCAGAAATCGAAGCCGCCATCGAACCCACCGCCATCAAACCCGCCGTCCGAGCCGCCGCCGTCGAACCCGCCATCCGAGCCCCCACCATCGAACCCGTCATCATCGAACCCGTCATCACCCCCATCACCGGAACCATCAGCCCCGGCGCCATCCTGGTACCCGGCGTCATAG
>JBBSRY010000300.1:0-4198 GCA_038242595.1 Mycobacteriales bacterium | reverse complement strand
GACCAGGTCGGTGTCCAGCGCCCTGGACAGGGCGGTTCCAGCGCCGATGGTCTCGGCCTGATCGGGGTCGATCATCAAGGCATGGTTCAGCGCTCGCCGACGAAGCCGGGTGGACAACTCGACACCGGCAATCCCGCCGGTAGCCACCGACACGGTTTCCAGCAGGGCACCGAGCAGCAGGGGCACCAGCAATCCGAGGAATGACGGGACGGCCGCGTTGTAGGCCACCTCGCCCAGGCGTTGGGCCCCGACGATAAGCCCGGTGGTGCCGGCCAATCCGGACAGCACCGACAGGATTAGCCAGAACAAGACCCGTTGCCTCGATCGGGATGGTGTCACGATTCTTGCGGCCGGGTCGGGGCCAGCTCGATGCTCTGCCATGTTCCCGGGAAGCCGATTGCCTGGTGCTGCTGGAGCAGTTGCCGGTAACTCGAGTCGGTGGTCAGCAATGATTGGGGCGACCCGGTTTCAATGATGCGACCTGCTCGGACGACGACGACGAGATCGAAGTCGACCGTGTCCTCGATATCGTGAGTGGCGCAGATCAGTGTCCGGTCTGCCCACCACCCTCGGGTAGCCCGCAGGAACCGCCGTCGACGGTCTCGCTCCAGGCCCTGGAACGGCTCATCAAGAACTACGAGTTCGGCGTCGCGGCGACCCAGGGCTCGACCGATCCGGATGCGTTGGGCCTGGCCGTCGGACAGGCGGCGACCGCCCTCACCCAGATTTGGATTGCCGTTGGCCATTAATCGAGTGTTCACATCGGTGAATTCGACCATTGTCAACCGTTCCGCCACCGAGTCCGCCGAGCTCGGATCGCCGTAGCAGACGTTGTCGTTCACCGTGGTGTTCCAGATCCGGGTTTCCACTGCTACCCAGGCGACAGGCCTCCGACCACCCGGGAGGCGCACCGTCCCAGCGGTGGGCTCGATGGTGCCCAGTAATACACCGAGGAGGGTGGTCTTGCCACCACCGGAGGGCCCGACCACGGCGACGTGGGTACCGACCGGGAAATGCAGGTTAACGTCGGAAAGCAGCTCCACCGGCCCGATCTGAACCTTGACGCCATCGAGTCGGATGCCGCCATTCCTGTCGGTGACGCCCGAATTGTTGCCGGGCACGGCATCGGTGTTCTGGACCGCCCCCAGCCACGCCGCGATCCGAAGCAGCACCGAACGGATGACCGGGCTGCTCCGCAACAGGTCGGTCAGCTGAGCGCCTCCATCGATGAGTTGTAGGACCAGAAGTCCACCGATGACGGCCCATGCAGGACCTGCGTGCGAGGCCACCATCACCACCACCTGACAACCCAGGCCGATGGTGAGTACGTCCAGCACTGCCCGGGCAGTCGAGGCGGTCGCCACCAGAGCCAGACCGGCGGCGCGCCAATGGGTGAGCGTTCGCTCGTGCTCATGCTCGATGGCTGCGCGACCGTTGCTGGAGTAGACCGCCTCCGCGCCGAGCAGCGCGTCCTCGGTGTACCGGGTCAATCCACCGGCCAGTGTCCGCAGCCGCAGGTCCCGCTCTGCTGCGGCTCGGACCGCGATCGCCGGGCCGGCCACCGAAACTGCGGCTAGTAGAACGACGAACGGGAGAGCGGCCGGGGTACGCACGGCCAAGATCACCGCCGCCGCCGCCACCGTAGCCAGACCGAAGACCAGTTGGAACAGCTGCCCCGGTAGATCACGAAGCCGATGTAACAGATGGCTCCGTTCGGCCAGATCCGACAGCGGCCGAGATCGCGTCCAAGCATCCGGTAGCCGGGCGAGGGTCGAGGCCACCCGGGTGCGCAGATGCACCTCGAAAATTCGACCTTGAGCTCGCACGATCCACATGCAGGCCAAAGTCCAGAGCGCCGCGCCGACCACAACCGCCGCGACCAGCGGCAGGTTAATCTTGCTGCTCGGTGTTGCGGCGTCCAGAACCTGTTGCAGAGCCAACGTTTCGGCGATGTATCCGATCGCTGAGATGGTGGCTGCGATGATGACCACCCAAACTGCCAACCCCGGGCGGGGCAAATTTCGGCGTATCAGCTCAGATGCCCGCGGACCGACCCGAGCCAACCGATCGAGCAACTCTGGGTCGGCTTTCACCGGATCGAAATGACGGGCACGCACAATCACCGCACCGGAAAGGGCGACCATATCGTCAGTCAACGGCCGACATGAGTAGCGACCTTCCGGAAGGTCGGTGCCTAGCCAAATCTCGACCGTCCCCTGGCCGGTCACCTCCAGCTGGCGAATTGCGGCGTCAAGGTTGCGCAGGCCGTCGACACCCTCATCCGCCCGGGCCACAGAGATCAAATGCTCAGCGTTGGAGACAGGGATGCCCGAGGCGCGCAGGCGAGCGGTCAGACCCTCGGTGAACACCGGGCTGCCCGCCCATTCGCGCCAAGCTTGAGCCGGCACGCTTGCGGTATGCCGGTACAACTCGGCGAGCACTTGCGCGGGCTTGAGCCAACGTCGTCCGTGGGCGGGATCCATCACTTGGAATCGGTTTCCGCGTCGGCTCCAGATGACTACAAAGTGGGTGAAACCGTCTGGCAGCTCGGTGACCACTATCGCCGGTAAATACTCATCGGGTAGCAGCAGAATATGCTCTGCGGGTACGACCATCTGTTCTGCATCGGTGCCGGCTGCCACCGCGACCGCCTCCATCGCGTCGATGCTGGTGCCGTCGACATCAGTTGCGCACAGGTCCCGCAACTGTTCATACGATGCGTGTAGACCCAGACCGGTCAGCAGGGCTGAAAGCGCCGCCGGGCCGCAGTCCAGGTTCGACGTCTGCACCACCTCCGGCACCCGGCGACGCCGAACGGGGATGACACTGCCGACCGGGTAAACATTCTCGGTACTTAACAGGTCATCCCCGTCCTGAGCTGGTCTCCGATCGCTACACATCGCATACCCCGGGGACCGCTTTTACGCGTGTCTTGACAATCAGAGTTGACACCTTCTTCTTGTCCTCAATCGCCTGACATTGACAGCCAGTCGATCAGGGGCCCCGCTTGCCGCCGGCCTTGACGTTGGTGGCAGTAACCATGTTCCTCACCTCCTTTCGAGCGATGAGTTGAGCGCGGGATCAGGGGAACTTGAACCCGCCGGCCTTGACGTTGGTGGAGGTGTTCATCTGTTTCACCTGCTTTCGGACGGTGGGGGGGTGACTACGGGGTCAGGGGCCTCTGAATCCGCCGGCCTTGACGTTGGTGGCAGTAACCATCTTTCACCTCCTCTCGTACGGAGGGTCAACAGGTGGGCTCAGGCAGGCTGCGCCCACTGGCGTAGAAACTCTTGCAAGCAATCCTCTTTTTACACCAGCAAGCCACAATTGTTACCGAATTGTCTGAAATGGTCTTAGATCTTCGGAGGAGCTGATCTACCCCGATTGCCGGCAGCGAACCAGACCCACGACCGTGTTGAGCATCGCTGCCACGCCGGGAAGCTCAAAGGGAGCCCTGCACGATAGGACCTGTCTAGATTGCGGTGACCATTCTCAAGAGGCATTCGGATCGGTCAGCTGAAATAGTCGGGGCGGCTGACATAGGTGTCGGCGACGAACATGACGCCGGAGGATGCCGTGAGCAGCGGGCGCAAACCGGCGATGATGTCACCGCATCGTTCGTAGGGGACGACCGTGATGATGAGCTCGAGGGTGGCCTGCTGATTGAACAGCAGGCGGCCTTGATGCTCCCCGTGGTGGCCCAACCCGGAGACGCCGGACAGGCTGGTGAATCCGGTGGCGCCGGCGGCTTGGATGAGATCGCGAACCGCTGCTGCTTCGCTTCCTCGGACGACGACTTCGATCTTGGTCATGCGGGTGAGGCCTGTTTTATCCATGGGGTCCTTCTTACGGGTGGGGTCACGCCGGCTGGCGCGAGCGCGTTGCTCAAATTGGATGGCTCAGGGGCTTGCGGGGATCCAGGGCGTCCAGCCGGCTGGGGTGTAGTGCTGCCACGGCTGGGTGGGATCGGCTCGGGCGGTCAAGCTGATCCAACGGTTACCGAACAGCTCTTGCAGGACGGTGTTTCGGGCGATGATCTCCTCGATACGTTCGAGTGGGGCCTGCGCCAGGGCGTGCAGACGCATGGGTTCGTGTACCCGTCGTTCACCGACGGCGATCGACTGCCTGGGCAGACCCAGTTGCAGGTCCCCGGTGTGACCCGCCAGGACGCCCAGGCCGCCGACGGCATTGTGGATCG
>JBBSRY010000299.1:0-4205 GCA_038242595.1 Mycobacteriales bacterium | reverse complement strand
GTCATTCTTGGTGTCGGCGTCAGCCGCGGTGACGTCCTGCGGCTGGCCGGTGCCCTGGAAGATGCCTCGGAGCATCCGATCGCGCAAGCCATTGCCAAGGCCGCCACTTCAGAAGTCGGTGTACTTCCCATCCCCGAGTCGTTTGAAAATATCGAGGGTAAGGGCGTTCGGGGGATCGTTGACGGACATGAGGTGCTGGTGGGGCGAGAAATGCTGCTCGCGGACCGGTCCCAGCATTTGGATGCCGATCTTGCGGAAGCCAAAGTTAAGGCGGAGGCGAAGGGATACACCGCTGTCGCGGTGGGCTGGGATGGTCAGCCACGCGCAATCCTGGTAGTGGCGGACACCATCAAAGCCACCAGCGCCCAAGCGGTCTCGCAGTTCAAACGCCTCGGCCTGACGCCGGTGCTGCTGACCGGTGACAATCAGGGCTCGGCCGAACAGGTCGCTGCCGAGGTCGGCATCACCAGAGTAATTGCGCAGGTCCTGCCGAAGGACAAGGTTGAGGTGATCACGAAACTGCAGGCAGAGGGCAAAGTGGTGGCGATGGTGGGTGATGGCGTTAATGACGCAGCCGCGCTGGCCACCGCTGATCTGGGGTTGGCCATGGGAACCGGCTCGGATGTCGCCATCCAGGCCAGCGACATCACTCTGGTACGGGGTGACCTGCGGGCGGCCTCCGATGCGATTCGCTTGTCCCGCAAGACGTTCAGTACAATCCGGACGAATCTTTTCTGGGCGTTTGCCTACAACATCGCGGCCATTCCATTGGCCGCTCTGGGCTTGCTGAATCCGATGTTGGCCGGCGCTGCGATGGCGGTGTCCAGTGTTTTTGTTGTCAGCAACAGCCTGCGCCTGCGTACATTCAAGGCCGGCGCGATCTGATCGACAAGATGTGTGACTGAAATCTATTGACCCCCGAGCCAAGGACACCAGCAATGGGCACCATGTCTTCCATCGAGATTCCGACAGCCGATAGTGCGACAACCGAATCCCACTCTCACGCCGGGCACTCTCATGCCAAGCACGGTTACATCAGTGACAAGAACAAGTACCTCGCCCGGCTTAAGCGAATTGAGGGTCAGGCGCGCGGAATCCACCGGATGGTCGATGAGGAGCAGTACTGCATCGACATTCTCACGCAGGTTTCAGCGGTGACCAAGGCACTTGAAGGAGTGGCGCTGGCACTACTGGATGATCATCTCAAACACTGTGTGGTGGATGCGGCGAAGAATGGCGGCCCCGAGGCGGAAATAAAACTCAAGGAAGCTTCCGCCGCCATTGCCCGGCTCGTTCGCTCTTGAACGTCGTTTGTCGTTTGTCGCTTGTCGAGCAGGTTGCTCGGCATCCGCGTCGAGACCTGTGTCAAGTCAGCACCCCTCAGGCAAAGCCGGTGAACAGATCGGGAGCATCGGCCCGAGCTGCGTCCAACTTCATCAACGCCCGGTCTCGCCGGTTGACATTGTCGGCCCAGCTGTCGTCGCGGAGTACCTCGTGGATGTCCTTGGCCACTTGGGATACCAACTCGGTTGTCCACGGGTCATCCTGCCCTCGACTTGCGCCCATCCGGGCATAGGCTGGACCGAGAAGTTGCGCGTGCCGCTCGATACCACCGCGCGTGTTCAGTTCCGCGGTGGCAAATGGCCCCAGCACCGCCCACCGACGGCCAAGTCCGCGTGTCACCACCAGATCCAGATCGCGCGCGCCGATAACTCCGTCCCGGACGAGGCAGTAGGCCTCACGCAATAAGGCACCCTGGAGCCGATTAAAGACAAATCCCTCGATCTCCCTGCCGAGCACCACCGGCGTCATACCGGCTTCGGTCAACAAAGATGCTGTGGTGCAGACGGCTTCCGACGACGTGAACGGGGCCGGCACCACCTCGGCGATGGGAAGCAAATAGGGCGGATTGCCCGGATGGACGACCAGGCAGCGGGCGCGCCCGGCCAACTCGGCGGCAAACTGTGAGGCCGGTATCGCAGACGTGGAACTTGCCAACACCGCCGAAGCCGGAGCCAACCGATCCAACTGGGTAAACAGGGTGGTTTTGACCGAGAGTGATTCGATCACACACTCCTGCACGTACGACACGTCGGCGACCGCCACGGCCAGTTCGAGTTCGGGTCGGATCCGTGCCAGGACCACCTCCGGATCCTCGGTCAGCAGACCGGCGGCGGCCAAATCAATGAGTCTGGAAGTGGTCTCGGTCATTGCCAGCTCAACCCGCTGCGAATCAGCATCGTACAAGTGCACCTGGTGACCGGCCCTGGCAAAGACGATGGCCCACGCGAAACCGATGCTGCCGGCACCGATCACCGCAACCGATGCCGAAGGCGGGCCGCTCACTTCGTAGCAGTTTTACGCAGATGTGACCGCCAGGTGGTGGCCCAGCGGGACGGATCATCCAGTCCGGAGCCATCGATCTGGGCCACCACCTGACTGTGGGGAGCAGATTTGACCATCGCCGGATCATCCCGCCCTTCCTGCAGTACTTGTGCGAAAACGTCTATCCAGTAGTCGATATCGGCCTTGGAATACGATTCCCCCGGTTCCGGGGTGAATGGCTCCGGCACGATCCACGGTTCGTGGCTGAGCCAGATTGCGTCGATGCCGTAATCGGTCAAACGATTCTGCACATGCACTGCGGTGACACCGGTTTCGGCGGTGTAGTGCTCGAGGGAGAACCTCGTCATCTCCATTCGATGTTTGGTCATTTCGGGGTAGGCCTTGCCGATACCGCGGATCTGCAGGAGGCGAGATTCCATATAATTGTTGGCCAGCACCGAGATGTCGGCAGCCTCGCGCACTCCGTCGCCGCCCATCGCCAACAGCCAGGAGTAGGCCCGGACCACCACGGGGAGATTGCCGAGGAACTCGCGGACCCGGCCGACGCCTTCGGGGTTCTCCACCCGGCGGTAGCCGTCAGGTCCGGGCTGAATCAGCGGCCCCGGCAGGTACTTTTCCAATTCGGCGGTGCACCCGTAGGCCCCCACGGCAGGCCCGCCGCCGCCCTTGGGGCTGCCGAATGTCTTGTGCAGCATGAACATACAGGCATCAAACCCGAGTTCGGCAGCGCGAACGCGGCCCATCAGGCCATTGAAGTTGGCATGATCGTAGAAACACAGACCACCAACACCGTGCACGATATCCACCCACTCTTTGATGTGCGGGTTGTAGATCCCCATATCGTCGGGGTTGTTCACCATCAGCGCGGCGGTTCGCTCACTCACCACCGCTCGGAGGGCTTCGACGGAGGGATAGCCATCGGGTTCGATCGGCAAGGTGATGATGTTGAATCCCGCAGCGGTTGCGGTGGCGGGATTGCAGGGGTGGGCCTGCGAGGTGGTGATGATGTCGCGACGTTGCGCGAGTTCGCCTTTGGCCTGGAAATACGCCCGGGTGACGCAGGCATGCACGTAAGCCGCGCCGGCGCCGCCACCGGCCTGGAAGACGAACCGATCAAGCCCGGAGAGGTCGCGCAACATGAGATCAAAGGCATACACGATCTTCAGCAGACCCTGGATGCTGCGGTCGTCCTGATGCGGATGGATCTGCGCGATCTGTGGTAATGCGACCATCGATTCGTTGACAATCGGATTGTATTTCATCGTGCAGGTCCCGAAGAGGCTGATTCCGATCATCCCCATGGTCTCCTGGGAGAGCCGGAGGTAATGCCGCAGGACATCACCCTCGGCCAGTTCCGGTAGCACCGGTGGCGTCGCACGACGCACCGCGGCGGGCAACAATTCACTCGGGTTGTCACGGGAAATACTCCGGGGCACAATGGTTCCGCGTTGGCCGGGGGCGCCCAGCTCCATCACGAGTGGTTCATCCCAGATGGGAGCGTGGTAACGGCGCAAAGTGTTGGTCATGAGCTGATGGCCTCTGTCCTCGTAGCATCGGTAAGTTCCCGAACCAGGGTGTCGATGTCTTCTTCGGTGTGCATCTCGGTCACGCAATACAGGGCAGATTGGCCGAGTTCGGGAAAGTCGACCGACAAATCCTTACCGCCAAAGATGGACCGCTCGCGCAAGCAGTCATTGATCTGCGCGACGGTGCGGCCGGTGGAGCCGAAATCGACTACGAATTCTTTGAAATAGCCGCTGGTCCAACGGATGCGCACATGGGGGATTTCAGCGATGCGGTCGGCTGCGTAGTGACTGTTGCCGATGATGGTATGTCCGATATCGACGAAGCCCTGTGGT
>JBBSRY010000298.1:0-4231 GCA_038242595.1 Mycobacteriales bacterium | reverse complement strand
CGCACTGTTGCAACAGGTCCCACAGTCCGCCGGAATCGGTGAGGACGGTTCGATCATGCTGAGCACCGCAGACCTGAATGCTGCCTCCGAGCAGGCCGGTGTGCAGCGGCCGCCGGCAACCTCATCGCTGGAGGATCAACTCAACTGGGTCATGCCGTTGACCGGTGTTCTCCGTGATGGTGTTGTTCAGATGGCGTGTTTGGTCCCGGACGCGGTCAACATTCAGCAAATCGCTTTCCATGATGAGTTCACCGATGAAGTGGGCTGGAACCTATGGCAAGTCGACACTTTCATCAATTCCGCACTCCCACCGGCCTCCTTCAGCGCAATGACCGGGAGATTCGACCAAGAATCGCTTGATGCTGCTCTCGGATCCCAAACAGACGGGTACTGGTCCACCCCGGGGGAGGACTATCAGCTGGATCTGGACAATCGGACCGTGTCCAGTCCATTGGGCCGGCCGCTGCGGATGGCTTTGACCGACACCACTTTGGCGGTAACACTCGCCACCCCGGATATTCAAGGATGGGTCAACAAAAGCGGGGCGACCATGGCCGAGGACCCTGGGGTTCTGGCAGTGGCCCGGGCGCTCGACGGACAGAATATCTACTCCGCCTACATCGCTCGAAACGACTTTCAAAACAATGGTGCGGTGCTGCGGCCATTCGACACGGTCGGTGTTGGCGTGCAGGTTGTTGATGGGAAAACCGAGTTGGTGCTGGTGTACCACCATGATTCGGAATCTGCGTCAACGGCAAATGTGGACGCCCTCAAGACACTGGTTGCCAGCAGGAATCTGTTGAACAACGGTGCGCCCATTGCCGATTTACTGACGGTGAAGGATGTTTCATCGTCCGGAAAGACCCTGACCGCCACCCTGGAATTGACCTCAAATGCCCGCCCTACCCTGGGTTGGAACATGCTGTTTCAACGTGACGTGTTCTTCATCCATTCCTGACGAACGGTTCCCGGCCGGCAAACGCAGACGGCTCTGCAAATCGGCCCGGAATAGCAAAAAACGCGGCAGGCATCAGGTGCCCGCCGCGCTTCTTGGTATCAGAAGTCGCTAAATCTGGCGACTAGTTGGAGCGCACCGGGCGCCGAGTGGTGGACCAGCCGGACCCGGATCCACCGGAGGAACGATCGTCGCGACGAAATCCGCCTTCGGACCGACCCTCGGATCGTCCTTCAGAGCGACCGTAACTGCTGCCGCCGCCGTAGCTGCTGCCTCCGGAACGAGCACCATATCCACTGCTGCGAGCCGGCCGATCGTAGCCACCTTCGGAACGAGCTTCACGACGAGGCGCCGGAGCCGAACCCTCGGGGGAGTTGTCGGCTTCGATCCGCAGTTCGCGGCCGGAAACCTTGGCTGCGGAGATCCGGCTGAACGCATCCGGACTCAGATCTGCGGCGATCTCCACGATGCTGTGGGTGTCGTAGATATCGATCTTGCCCAGGTCACGGCCGTTCACGCCGCCTTCGCCAGTAATGGCTCCGACGATACCGGCCGGACGGACGCCGTCATTGTGACCGACGGCAACTCGGTAACGCTTGCCGGCCGGACGGGAGTTGCGACGATCAGTTGCCGGACGGTCGAACTGCGGGCGATCGCTGGAACGCGGCCGATCGAAGGATGAACCGCTGCGATCGGCGAATGGGCGATCTGCGTAAGAGCGCTCACGCGGTGCGCGATCGAATGAACGGGCGCCCTGTCCACGATCGGACTTCTCCCGGCTCAGCGTGTGCATCGCGGCCTTGACCTCCGGTGCCTTGCCGTCATCACCGGCGGCCAGTGCAGCCAGAGTCGCGGCCAGATCGGCCGCGGACATGGGACTGGCGGCCAGGAAGGTCTCGACAGCGGTGCGGTAGGTGTCCAGGCGACCAACCTCGGCGCGAGCAGCTGCCTTCGTCAAAATCTTGGCGGCACGCTGAACGGCAACATCGGCCGGCGACGGCAGTTTGATTTCTTCCAACTTGACCCGGGTGGCGCGCTCGATCGCCTTTAACCGCGAAGTCTCGCGCGGGGTGAAGAAGGTCAGGGCTTCGCCGGCGCGGCCAGCCCGACCGGTACGGCCGATGCGGTGCACATATGCCTCGGGCTCGCCCGGAGCATCAAAGTTGACGACCAGGTCGATCCGGTCGACGTCCAGACCGCGGGCGGCAACATCAGTGGCAACCAACACATCAAGACGGCCGTTGCGCAGACGTTCAACGATTCGCTCGCGCTCGCGCTGAGCGACGTCGCCGCTGATGGTGGCAGCAGAGATGCCCTTGGCGATGAGCTCGGAGCCAACGGTCTCGGCAGCATCCTTGGTCCGGGTGAACACAATCGTGGCGTCCGCGTCGGACACTTCGAGGATGCGGGCCAGGGCTTCGACCTTGTCCCGGAACGGAACGACGGCGTAGGTCTGGCGAACATTGGCAACGGTCGAAGACTGACGCGAAACGGCAATGTCGATCGGGTTGGTCATGTGCTGCTCGGCGACCCGACGGATCGGCGGCGGCATGGTGGCGGAGAACAGTGCGGTCTGGCGATCCTTGGGTGCATCGGTCAGAATGCGATCGACATCTTCGGCGAAACCCATCCGAAGCATTTCATCGGCCTCATCCAGCACCAGATAACGAAGACCGGTCAGGTGCAGGGTCTTGCGCTCGAGGTGATCGATGATTCGGCCGGGGGTACCGACAACAACCTGAACACCCTGGGCCAAGGCACGCTGCTGCGGGGTGAAGGCGGATCCGCCATAGACGGAAAGCACCCTGACGCCGGGCAGGTGGGCGGCCATGGTGGCGATGGCATCGCTGACCTGCATGGCCAGCTCACGGGTCGGGGTCAGGACCAGAGCCTGGACACCGCGAACCGAGGGATCGATGGCGGCACGAAGAGGAAGACCGAACGCGGCGGTCTTACCGGTTCCGGTCTGTGCCACACCGGTGATGTCGCTACCGGCCAACAAAGCCGGGATGGCAGCCGCCTGGATGGCAGATGGGGTGGTGTAACCCAGGTCGCTGACGGCGCGCAGCAGCGCGTTCGACAGGCCAAGGTCGGCGAAGGTGACTTCAGCCTCGACGGAATCGTCGCTGGTCAGAACGCTGTTGACGTCTTCGGTGCTAGTTTCGGACAGGACAGGGACAGCAAGGGTCGCCATTTGCGCCATTTCTCAAGTACCCGTAAAGGGCTGGAGTTATCTGGCGCGACTGCCGTCTACCTGGCGATGCACCGGGGCCGCTGCCTTCAGCGACCAACTCCGTGAACGATTCAGAGTAACCCGGAATGGCACTCGGTGTCGAGGCTGGAGGGGGGTCAAGTGCGACCAAATGAGTGTGATCTTCGTCAGACCGGCTCAATCTTCATCGCAGAACCCGCTGACAGCACCCCGCCCATGATGAATGCGACAACTTGACCTCCTATCGGGGAGAATAACTCAGGCAGCCCAACCCACCGCAGTAGATCTATAAGGAGCAACGCGCTCGTGATTCGCAGCCACACCGCCGGAACCCTTCGCCCCGAACACGACGGGGGCACAGTCACGCTGACCGGATGGGTGGCCCGCCGGCGAGATCACGGCGGTGTCATCTTCGTTGATCTGCGCGACGCATCCGGTAGCGCGCAGATCGTTTTCCGCGAGGGTTTGATGGCCGAGCAGGCACACAAGCTCCGTAACGAGTACTGCATCAAGGTCACCGGCACCGTGTCGATGCGACCGGCCGGTAACGAAAACGCGGACCTGCCCACCGGTGCCATCGAGGTGCTGGTCGATGAGATCGAGGTCTTGAACGAGGCCGGACCACTGCCGTTCCAGATCGACGACACCATCGAGGTCGGCGAGGAGATCAGACTCAAGTACCGCTATCTCGACCTGCGTCGGACCGCACCGGGCAACGCCCTTCGACTTCGTTCCAAGGTCAACAAGGCCGCCCGTGAGGTGCTCGACGGTCATGACTTCGTCGAAATCGAAACGCCGACGCTGACCCGCTCGACGCCGGAGGGCGCCCGCGACTTCGTGGTGCCGGCCCGTTTGCGTCCGGGTTCCTGGTACGCGTTGCCGCAGTCTCCCCAGCTGTTCAAGCAACTGTTGATGGTGGCCGGGATGGAGCGCTACTACCAGATTGCCCGCTGCTACCGGGATGAAGATTTCCGCGCCGACCGGCAGCCGGAATTCACCCAGCTCGACATCGAGATGTCTTTCGTGACAGAGGATGACGTCATCGCGCTGGGCGAGGAGATCGT
>JBBSRY010000297.1:0-4237 GCA_038242595.1 Mycobacteriales bacterium | reverse complement strand
GACCAAATGAGCCACCAACGCCGCCAACCGATCGTTGTCACCAAAGCGAATCTCATGAGTGGCCACGGTGTCGTTCTCGTTGACCACCGGCACCACACCGAATTGCCGTAGCTTTCCCATGGTGCGCTGCGCGTTTCGGTAATGCGCGCGCCGAACGACGTCGTTGGTGGTCAGCAAAACCTGACCCACGGTCAACCCGAAACGGGCGAAGGATCTGGCGTACTGTTCGACCAGCAACAATTGCCCCACCGACGCAGATGCCTGCTGAGTGGCCAGATCCCGTGGACGTTTATGCAGTCCCAGCGGCGCCAACCCGGCCGCGATGGCACCGGATGAGACCAGCACCACCTGGGATCCAGCCAGCCGTCTGGCAGCGAGGGCATCAACCAACACATCCAGCCGGTCCCGGTCCAGGCCACCGGCCGAGGTGGTCAGAGATGAGGACCCCACTTTGACCACCACCACCTTCGCCGCTGCTACCGCGTGGCGGGTGACTGACTCTGCTGCCGGCCGATTCGAGGTTTCAGGAGCAATCGGGGGCACCGCAGCCACGTAGACGGCTGACTCATGCGACCCGAATACATCCTGGAACGTCATTGCTCAGCGGCCTCCCTCGGCAGCTACCTCTTCGTTGGATACTTCGTCATCATCATCATCAACGGCTGCATCATCGTTGTTCCCGAAGCCGATATTCCCGGCGTCGGACGAGTTCGCATTTAATGCTGTCCGCTCGCCCTCGGGGTGCATTCCGGCAGCCAACTCCGAACGCAACCGGTCCAGATCCAGTTCGTCGAATTCGTGACCTTCGACATCGAGCCCGCGGCGTAGCCGATGCAGTGCTTTTCGCTCGGCTGCGCCGACCCGCTGGGTCTGGTCGAGTCGCACGTCGCCACCGCGACCGATCTGCATGACATCGACACCGGCAAGGGTGGTGGGCTCCCAGTCGAAGGTGACTTGGCCGATGGTGACCGGGGCGCCGGGCTGGGCCCCCTTCTTGGCCAGTGCCTGTTCAACACCGAGGCGGGCAAGCCGGTCGGCCAGGTAGCCGATCGCCTCGTCGTTGGTGAAATCGGTTTGCTTGATCCATCTTTCCGGCCGCACCCCCCGAACAATGAAGGCGCCCTCCTCCTCCGGATCGGCAACTACGGTGAACTGCGCTTCGTTGACAGCCTTGGGCCGCAGGACAATCCGCTCGGCACTGATGGTTGGCCGCGCCACTCGATCGGCCTTGACCACCTCGGCCAGAGCGAAGGTCAACTCCCGCAAACCCTCATGAGAGGCCGTGGAGATTTCAAAGACACGATAACCGGCTGCCTCCAGATCGGGCCGCACCAGGTCGGCCAGTTCGCGGGCCTCCGGGACATCCATCTTGTTCAGCACCACCACGCGGGGGCGATCCAGGAGATCGGTGGCCAGCGAATTGCTGTACTCGGCCAACTCGTGTTCCAGCGCTGCGATATCGGACTGCGGATCGCGATCGGGTTCGAATGTCGCGCAATCCACGACATGCACCAGCACGGCGCAGCGCTCGATATGCCGCAGAAACTCCAGACCCAGTCCGCGCCCCTGGGAGGCACCCGGAATCAGCCCTGGCACATCGGCGATGGTGAAGATCTCCGCGCCGGCAGTCACCACACCGAGGTTGGGCTGCAAAGTGGTGAAGGGATAATCGGCAATTTTCGGCTTGGCCGCCGAAAGTACCGAAACCAGTGAGGATTTACCGGCCGAGGGGAACCCCACCAGACCGACATCGGCCACCGACTTCAGTTCCAGGGTGATGTTGACGGTCTCGCCGGTCTCCCCGAGCAAAGCGAATCCGGGGGCTTTGCGGGCTCGGGAGGCCAGCGTCGCGTTGCCCAGTCCCCCGCGGCCACCCTGAGCGGCAACGTATCTGGCTCCGGCGCCGATCAGATCAACCAGTAACCGGCCGTCCTCGTCCAGCACCATGGTGCCATCAGGCACCCGCATTTCCAGCGAGTCACCCTGGGCACCATCGCGGTTGTCACCCGCGCCCGGCTTGCCATTGCCGGCTTTGGCGTGCGGCCGGAAGTGGAAGTCGAGCAGCGTGTGCACATTGGGGTCGACCACCAGGGTCACATCACCGCCGTTGCCGCCATTGCCGCCATCGGGCCCACCGAGCGGTTTGAACTTCTCACGGTGAACGGAGGCGCAACCGTGCCCGCCGTCACCGGCCTGCAAATGCAGGACGGTGCGATCGATAAAGCGGGCCATGACGGTGCCTCCTTGCTGGTGGCAATCGCCGGTGACTGAACGCGGGGATTGCCTGTGTTGAAAACTTTTTACCTCACCACTGCGGGTCACCGGTACTGCGTGCCCTCGACCGAAAATTGCAGGAGCGGCCTGTCATACAAATCAACGAGGGGCGGGCCCGGGAATTCCGGACTCGCCCCTCGCTGAACACCTGAAGGAAATTCGAAAATCGTCGGCTGCCTCAAGTGGCGGCGAGACCTGGATCAGACCTCGACGGGCACCGGCTGCGCCACCATAGCGGCTGCGGGGACGATGTTGACAGTCTTACGGCCACGCTTGGATCCGAACTCGACCGAGCCGGCGCTGAGCGCGAACAAGGTGTCGTCCTTACCGATACCCACGAGGGATCCCGGGTGGAATTTGGTGCCACGCTGACGAACGAGGATCTCGCCGGCGCTGACAACCTGGCCGCCAAATCGCTTGACGCCCAACCGCTGAGCATTGGAATCGCGACCGTTCTTAGAACTGGACGCACCCTTTTTATGTGCCATGAGTTATTCGCCTACCTTCAGCCGAGGGTGATGCTGGTGACCTTGACCTGGGTAAGCGGCTGGCGGTGGCCCTGCCGCTTGTGGTACCCGGTCTTGTTCTTGAACTTGTGGATGATGATCTTGGGGCCCTTGGTGTGGGCGACGACTTCGGCGGAGACGCTGGCCTTGGCCAACTCCTGCGCTGCCACGGTCACACTGGATCCATCGACGACCATGACAGCTGAAAGGTCGACGGCTGCGCCGGGCTTACCTTCGAGCTTCTCGATCTCGATGATGTCGCCTTGGGCAACCTTGTACTGCTTGCCGCCGGTCTTTACGATCGCGTACATCGCGGACGCGCCTTCCTACTTCGAGTTTCAGCTATCTGGCTGTCTGACTACTGGGTGTCTCACTGCTTGGTCTGCCGGGTATCGAACTGCTAGGTGTTTCCACTGCAGCTATTCCGCCTTGAAGGGCACTGCCCATCCTCATCACCGACTGCTCGCCGGGGAGTGAGAACATCAGCAACACTGGACAAACCGCATGACCGCCGAAGAACGACGGCCCGACGATTCAGAGTACGCGGGGAATGGTCGGAAGAGCAAACCGGCGCTGAGCACAGCAATCGCGCCGTCGCCGCACCGAGTTGCCCGCCCCGGCACCCGATCAGTGCTGCGGTGGTCCGGCGGGTCGAGATGCTGCTCGCCGGCGCCGTTGTACCGGGGCCGTTGGCTCCGGTACCGCAGGTGTTATCGAAACCGGCGGCACCGAAACCGGAACCGCTGGCTCGGGCCTGCTCGGGACCGTCACAACGGTGTCATAATTGGCCCGTTGGTCAGCCCCGGTCCCCGGCGTGTCGCTGAATTCCGCGGCTCCGCCGGACACTGCGGGTCCATTCGATGCACCGTGACCGTCGGCCTCAGGTGACCTGCCACCGTTGGTGTCCTGCTGGGCCTTGTTACGCCCACGTCCACCCCGGCGACGGCCGGTTCTCCCGGTGGCGCCACCGTGTTCCTCGCTGTCGGCGCTGTCGGCGTTTTCGGCACCGGCCGCACTGTCACCGCGAGCTGCTTCATGACCACTGGATTCGGGAGTTTCACCCACCACGTCCCCACCGCAGACAAGCTCAGCAGCCGGTGTTTCGGCCGGTCCGGAGCTGTCGGCACGAGGGGCTGTCATGGCCTCTCCGATGTTCTCCATCGAGGTTTCGACTGTCGGATCCGAGAGGATCAGGTCCGGACCCGCTGCAGCCGAGTCTGCTGCCGGATCTTCTGCAGCCAACTTCTCTTCCGCCTCACGAGCGGCCCGCTTCTCGGCGAAGCTCGGCGGCTTCGGCCCACGCGGATCCCGCTGTGGCGGCGTGATCTGCGGCATTGACGCGGCAATGGCGATCTCTTCGTCGGCGACGACTGGCACCTCACGGCCGGCTTCTTTACTGTCGCGACCGGCATCCTTGCTGTCCCGGCCAGTCTCCCGACCGGCATCCCGACCGGTAT
>JBBSRY010000296.1:0-4239 GCA_038242595.1 Mycobacteriales bacterium | reverse complement strand
GGCTCCCATCGGGGCGATGATGAACGGCACCATCTCCGGGCCGAGGTGGAAAAGCTGCGCGGACCAGGCTGCGGCCAGTAACCCCAAAAGGGAGCCGAATCCGCCGCGCAGGTATTCGGTCCGCTGGTAGGTCAATGGCTGAGGACGAAATCCACGCAACCAGTCGGGCAGCGCTGCCGAGAATGCGCTCAACCGTGCGACCATCATCAACCCCTTTGTTCAAGTGCATGGGCCGACCGATTGTCCCCTATTCAACCTCGGCAATCCGGCATTCTGGCCACCTCTTTTGTGCCGGCGTCCCCGCCACCATGCTGAGGTCCAACAATCGGTCCAACGTCCCGGCGGTGAACACGTCCTGGTCGCGGGTCACCCGCTGGTGATGAGTCGACAAAAGGCCCGTATGGTAAAGCAGTTACGCCGAACGGTTTTGCCGGCGGCAGATTCAAGGCAACGGAGAAGATACTGTGCAGAAGATGTCTCTGACGGCGGTAACCAGAACTGAACTCACCGCAGCCCTGCAAAACTCCAGCGGTCGCAGCGCCAAGACCGTGTACGGCGGTCATGAGCGCGTCCTGCGCCAAACGGTGATCACCATGAGAGCCGGCCAGATTCTCGCCGAACACGAGAACCCGGGCGAAGCAACAGTTCAGGTGCTACAGGGCCGGGTCGCACTTGAGGCCGACGGTCAATCGTGGACCGGGATGACAGGTGATCTGATCATCGTTCCTGATGCGCCGCACTCGTTGAAGGCGCTGGAAGATGCTGCTGTGCTCTTGACCGTGGCCAAACACCTATAAATTACTGTCGCTGGAGCAAACGCGATAAAGGCTGAGCCGGTCGACTCTTTCCCGGAATTCATCTGGAAGGTTTCAGCAGCAAACTACAGATGTCCTGCTCTGTGTCGTCGTAGGTCTATGGCGTTCAGGACTGCTCATCCTCGGTCGTTGGGATGCTGAGGTGTTCACTGGCCTCGGCTGCTTGAAATGCCTGCCAGTCACGATGCGGATGGGCCTCTGTTCGCATCCGCTCTGTCATATGCGGATGGTGCAGTTCGAATGCCGGTCGTTCGGAGCGGATCCGGGGCAAACTCACGAAGTTATGCCGGGGCGGCGGCGAACTGGTGGCCCATTCCAACGAGTTGCCATATCCCCATGGGTCGTCGGCGGTGGTGATCTCACCATGCCGGTAGGACCTGATCACGTTCCAGATGAACGGCAACAACGATGCCCCGAGGATAAAGGAGCCGATGGTGGAGAAGGTGTTGATAAAGGTGAATCCGTCAGAGGGAAGGTAGTCCGCGTAACGGCGGGGCATTCCGATGTTGCCAAGCCAGTGTTGGATGAGGAAGGTGAGGTGGAAGCCGAGGAAGGTAAGCCAGAAGTGCATCTTGCCCAGGCCCTCGTCGAGGAACCGGCCGGTCATTTTCGGGAACCAGAAGTAGATCCCGGAGAAGGTGGCGAACACGATGGTCCCGAACAGCACATAGTGGAAATGAGCTACCACGAAGTAGGTGTCAGTGACATGGAAGTCCAGCGCCGGACTCGCCAGGACGACCCCGGTCAGACCACCGAACAGAAACGTCACCAGAAACCCCGCAGAAAAAAGCATCGGTGTCTCAAAAGTGATCTGCCCACGCCACATGGTCCCGATCCAGTTGAAAAATTTGAGCCCGGTGGGCACGGCGATAAGAAGCGACATCATCGAGAAGAACGGCAGCAGCACAGATCCGGTGGCGAACATGTGGTGCGCCCAGACGGTGATCGAGAGCGCGGCGATGGACATGGTGGCGAAGACCATCCCGCGGTAGCCAAACACCGGCTTACGACTGAAGACCGGGATCACCTCGGTGACGATTCCAAAAAATGGCAGCGCGATGATGTAGACCTCGGGGTGGCCGAAGAACCAGAACAGGGGCTGGAACAAGATGGCGCCGCCGTTGGCCGGGTCGAATACGTGCGATCCGAACTTTCGGTCGGCGGCCAAACCCAGCAGGGCGGCGGTCAGGACGGGGAAGGCGATGAGCACCATGATCGAGGTGATCAGGATGTTCCAGGTGAAGATGGGCATCCGCCACATCGTCATGCCCGGCGCTCGCAGGCAGATCACGGTCGTGATCATGTTGACCGCACCGAGAATGGTGCCCAGGCCACCGACAGCCACCCCCATGATCCACAGGTCACCGCCGACGCCCGGCGAGTTCTCCAGACTCGACAGCGGGGTGTAGGCGGTCCAGCCGAAGGCGGCGGCACCACCGGGGGTTGCGAAACCCGATAGTGCGATCAACGAACCGAAGAGGAAAAGCCAGTAGGAGAACGCGTTCAGCCGGGGAAAAGCCACATCTGGAGCACCGATTTGTAGCGGCAACACGAAGTTTGCGAACCCGAACACGATGGGGGTCGCGTAAAACAGCAGCATCGCGGTTCCGTGCATGGTGAACAACTGGTTGTACTGATCATTTGACAGGAACTGCAACCCCGGTCGTGCCAATTCGGCGCGCATCAGAAGCGCCATGAAGCCGCCCACCATGAAGAAGAACAATGACGTCACGATGTACATCACACCGATGGTTTTATGGTCGGTGGTCCGGAACAGGGTCAGGAACTGGGATCCGCGCGCCGGCCGGGGGACCACCTCAGAGCGAACCCGAACCGCCGGTGGGATGAGATCGGTCATGCGAGGTTCCTTACTGTGCCTGAGTAGTGGATGCACAAGCGTCGTGGCGAGAATCGCTCGAGGGTCGCTGCTCCACTCCTTCGCCTGGACAGGTGGCACAGCCGATGGCGCCACCACCACCAATTTGCCGGAAACCCTTCATTTAAACTAGACCGGCGGCATCGGTTCGGCAATGGGCCATTCGCGGCATTGACCGCTGACGAAAGCCGCAGCAGATCTCGCTCCCCATTCCGCACGCTCAGATGCTGGGAGCGCCGTTCGCAGGTTGATCAGAAGTGAAGCGGACAACGCACAGGGCAGGTTCGACCAGAGGCAGGAGTGACGCGGTGCGGGATTGGCCGCCGAGTCGGGTCATGGCGCCTTGAAGAAGCCCCAGATGGATGGCGCAGATTACCTCGGGATGGACCAGAGCCGCGGCGCGGAACGGGCATCCCCGCAGCCAAATATCCTGCTGCCCGGTTTCGGGGACCAGGTCCATCAGTTCGGGATCGAATCGCATCTGAGCGAACAACGAGACAATGCCTTCGGTTGCCCTGATTGAACTCTCGCTGTCTGAACTCTTGTCGACAGAACTCGTGACCGCGGAACTTTCAACAGCGCAACCATCAACTGCGGAACTTTCAACAGCGCAACCATCAAGGGCGGAACTTTCGGCGACGGGAACCAGGTCGGCAGCCCAGTCGCGACCGGCCTTCTCCGCCCGACGGCGTCGGGTATCGGTGGTGGAGCCAAGATTGGCTGCAAGCAAGGCCACCAGCGGTTCATACGGTTCGAAGGACGGTTTCTCCGGTCGCAGCTCATAGACGCTGCGCGGACGACCGGGCGTCGACCTGGTCAGCGTTCGAGCGGTGATCACTCCCGCCCGGAGTAGAACCCCCAGGTGAAACCGGACCGTGGTGATGTGCAACCCGGTCGCACCAGCGAGATCGTAGACATCCGAACCGGAAGCACTCTCGCGCAGCAACTCCCGGAGTCGACCCCGCGCCTTGGTCGCTATCGCAGAATCGACTTCTGACTCTTCCGAACTCACCTTGACACTCCCCTGTCGCCCCGCGTTGGTGGCCAATCGTAGTTTAAAGGAACTACTTCATTGAAAATGAAGGCCACATCTGCTGCGTCAGACCTACCAGTGGAAGTCAGTACTGTGCTGCGTAAGCAAAGGCCAGGCGAGCAAAGCCCTCGTCCAGATTGACCCGCGGGCTCCAGGCCAGCACCTCTCGCGTCTGCCGCTGGTCAAACCAGTGTGCGGTCGAGATTTGCTCGGCGAGGAATCTGGTCAGCGGAGGATCGGCCGAAGCGTCACCTCGTAGGCGCTGGATGGCCGGCCACACTGACTGCACGACGGCTCCGGCAGCAACCCCGAGTGCGGGCGAAATATGACGCCGCGGCGGCGGGACCCCGGCGGCGCGGCAGATATTTCCCAGCAGCTCACCGATCGGCCGTGGTTCACCATTCGAGACCACCATGGCCTGCCCGCGGGAGACCTCGGCGCGGTCCAAGGCAGCGACCAGGGCGTCGACAGCGTTGCTGACATAGGTGGTGTCGACCAGCACGGCGCCCGAACCG
>JBBSRY010000295.1:0-4244 GCA_038242595.1 Mycobacteriales bacterium | reverse complement strand
CAGGGCGACAGCGCCGAGCGTCAGGAACGCGACTCTCGGTCAGCTCCAGCACTATCGGCAGCGCCGGTAGCAACAAAAATCCCAGCAGCGCCGCTGCGACGAATCCCACTCCCAGCCCCGGCATCACAGCCAGTGCCACACATCCCAGTGCGGATACCCCGGCAGCGATCTGCAGATAACCGGCCTGGGCACCTCGCCGGGCCACCATCGGTGGCCAAAGAAGACATCCCAGAAAACCGGCGACAATCATGGTCAACAAAATCGCGCCGGCGCCGGCGGTGGCGACTCCGGCCGGTGCCAGCAATGGCTCCAACCAGGTGGTCAGGGCAATGAAACAGCCGGATCCCAGCAGTACCCGCGCCGCCAGCAGTGGAACTCCTGGCTGCCGCCAAGCGGCACTGAAGGCCCTGGTCTGCTCCTGGATCCGTTGCTCGGGTGCGCCGAGTGTGACAAGCAGCGCGACTGCTGCCAGAACCGAGATCGCCGCACCGATCAACACCAGCGTCGGCAACTGATCGGAGGTGGAGAAGACAGTCCCCAACAGCAGTGCCAAGATCATCCCCAAGAAGGTGCAGCCGGTGGCAATGGCAATCCCCAGCGGCCGGGATCGAGTCGGTAGGTACCGGGCAACCTTGGTGACCGCGCTCAGCACCAGGGGTTGCGCGATCGCCACCAGCACCTGACCGAGGAGTGCCAGTGCGAAGCCGTCGTCGAGCACCTTGACCATCGCGCCGACCGCGGTGAGTAACGCCCCGGCCAACAGGGCCGGGCGAAACCATCGGTCCAGCGCGATACCGGCCGGAATCGCCAGCACCACATAGATCAGTGGAAAGACCTGGGTGAGCCAACCGATCGCTTCAACAGAAACATCCCACCGTTGCGCGGCAACAGTTGTCACCGGTGCGTAGGTCAGCCAGACCAGCTGGGTAGCGGCCACTACCGCGCTGAATGCCGCTATCACCCACCAGCCGGACAGTCGGACACGTGTCATTGAGCTGCTGATTCCTATTCTGCGATCCACACCGTGCTGGCCGGCTCAGGTCACTGTAGGTCAGACCAGTCAGCTGAGCTCCAGCGCGTTCCGGTCGCTTTCGAGCAATGTCGCGGCCGATGTCAAAGCCATCAAGTACCCGGCCATCCCGCCCGGAGTTCGGCCCAGGGTGCGACCACTGGTCAACACCGGACTGGCACCGGTGGACACCACTCGGGCACCGGTGGCGCGCACCTGGTTGGCCAACATGACGTCCTCATGTTCGGCAACGGCAGCAAATCCACCGACCATCCGGTACATATCGCTGCGCAGTCCCATATTCGCACCATGGATATGAGGATGGCCGTCACTGATCTGATGAAAGCCCATCCACCGCTGCAATACCGACGGTGTCACCTCGGCATGATCCGGACGAACGGTGCCCAGCAGCAGGTCGACACCGGAGCGGGCGGCGGCGAGCTGGGTGTGCAGCCAATCCGGTGGCACCAGGGTGTCGGCATCGGTACAGGCAATCCAACTCCAGTCACCGTCCTGCAGACTGCGGTCAATGCCGAGAGCTCGCGCCGCTCCGACCATTCCCACTTCGCAGTGGATTGCCTGCGCCCAGGGAGCACGCTCCAATTGCGCCGAGCTGGCGTCGGTGCAACTGTCCAGCACGACCACGACCCGAACTGGTGGCGCCGCGGTTGGTAATCGTTGCATGGCAACACTGATCGCCGCGAGACAACCGGGGAGCCGGTCCTCCTCGTTGCGGGCCGGGATCACTACCAGCATCTCCTGCGGTTCGCTGGGCCGCCTGACCTCAGTCCCGGCCCCGGCCGCCGTCCTGTTACCAGAACTGACGATCTCACCGCGTCCGGTCCGAACCGCAGAACCCGGTCGCACCACAGAACCCGGTCTCACAGCAGCCCCGACGCCCCGGCCACCGATATCACCGGTGGTCTGGCAAAAACGTCAAGCCGAAAGTCGACCTCGAGATGATGCACGGTGGCGACGATCTCGTCGCGTCGATGCAGCGCCCGGTGTACCGCATCACCACTGAGCGGGTACTCGGCAACCGGATGCCGCCAGTGGCAGGCCACCAGGATGCCGTCGGGGCTCAGGCTGCCCAGTGCCCGATCGATCAGTAAATCCAGATCTGCGGCGCTGCAGTAATAACCCATCTCGGACAGGACGATCAGATCGAATTCTTCGGCCGGCCATTCCTGCGGCACTCGGCGTTGCTCGAGGCGGACCTGCCCCTGACCCGACAGTCGCTTGCGCGCCACTTCCAAGGGCGCCACCGCGATGTCAGTCGCCAGCAGATCATCGCATCGCCTGGCCAATTCAGCCGTCAGAACTCCGATCGAACATCCCGGTTCAAACCCTCGACGGAACCGCTCGCGGGGCAGGGACGCTAACGTCACTGACCGTTTTCTGCTTTCATACCAACGGCTCTGGAATCCCCAGGGGTCTTCCTGATCACCGTAGAACTCATCGAAGAAGTCCTTGGACAAACTTTTGTGCCCAGTGGCACCGGACTGCTCAAAAACCTCAAAATCCCGTTCGAAGTGCGCAGCAAAGCCCGGCGGCACGATCGCCTCATCCCCGACTGCAGCTGAAAGCGGAGCGAGCTGACTGTGATGGGCCAGCATCGCCGTCTTCTTCGCTTCGAGCGCTGCCGGCGTCAGTGGCACGGCAACCAGACCCGACGGCAGGTCGGCCGATGGATTACCCCAGTGCCACAACCAGATTGGGTACTGCAGCACGGTTGTCGTGGTTTCATTCGTGGCGTCGAGTACCGCCTGGGCTGCTGCCGCATGGTCGGGATGCCCATCGTGAAGCCAGGGCGTGGCAATGATGGTCTCACTGTCCAGCGGTAGTTGCCGGATCCGACTGGCCAGCGCCGAGATGTGTTCGGACAGTTGGCCGTCCGGCATTCCGAGCAATTGGACGGTCGCGGCCGGAGCGAGCGCACCGATCGCGTCGAAGACCTCGGCGCGACGGATCCGGGCGAGATCGGCGGGACGGTGAGTCGGTGATTCCGGGTGGCTCGCTTCACCGAGAGTTGCCACCACGACCATGATGTCAAGGCCGGCCAGGTCGGCGGTGGCCAGTAGGCCCCCGGCGCCGAGCGATTCATCATCCGGATGCGCCGCCACCACGACCAGGCGCTGATAGTCACTCACCACGATCGAATCCATCGAGGCGGTGGAAAGCACCGCATCCCAACGGTTTGCCGAGACGGTGGCGTCTCGATGATCAAAGACCGGAGCCGGCGTCACCACGGCAGACCACCGGTCAGCAGTTGCCGGCCGAGCTGGGCATCATCGCGTTCGGCGTGGTGTTGACGTAGGTAGATTTCTAGGTCCGCCACCCGTCGGCTGTGATCGCCGTCCAGCGCCAGTGGTGCCGGGCCGAGCGAGTGGCCCACCCGGGTCAACACCAATTCCGCTGCCGTGGCCACCTGACCTCGAATACGTGCCGCCCAGCTGACGCCCGCAGCGCCATCGGCCTGGCCGCCATCCACCGCTACCGCACCGGCCGCGAGGACGGCGCGGGAGGCTGTGAGTGCGATGTCAACCGCGCCCAGGTGCATCAGGGCAATCTGGTCCGGATCCTTTCCGGCGGCCATCCTCTCGGCTGCGTTGGCATACAGCGTCCGCGCCAGTCCGACTGCGCCGCCGAACCAGCAGGCAGCCACACCCATTCCGCCCCAGGCAAAGCCGGCACGTTGCAGATACCAGCCGTCGGCGCCGATCGGCACCGCTACCGCGTCGCTGAGTGTGATGGCGCCGGAATCAACCTCGCTGAGCCCGCGGGATAACCACGTATTGGGCTGCTGTTTGACACTCCCGGTTTGGAGGGCGATCGCAAAAAGTCGACGGCCGTTTTCGGTATGCGCGGTGATCAACGCGTGAGACAGGCGACCGGCCAGCGAGCACCATGGCTTGATGCCGTTCAACACCCAGGTGGCGTCCGGTCCCGGTGTTGCCAGCACCCGAACACCCGGTCCCTCGGCAGCGAACACCCCCCAGGTCGAAGAGCTGTCGACTTGCAAAGCCCGAAGTGCTTCGGTGCCCATCCCCGCCTCGGCAAGGATCGCCAATGCGTCCAGGTGTGCCTCGGCCACCCTGGCTGCGGTCAAGTCCGCCGCACCCAAGCTGGCCAAAAGCTCCCAGCGCGTTACCGTGTCGCCGCATCCGGGGAGCGCAATCCCGCCGGTCTGGCCGACTGCGAGTCCGCGGGTCAGATCCAGCGCGGATGCTGCGCT
>JBBSRY010000294.1:0-4265 GCA_038242595.1 Mycobacteriales bacterium | reverse complement strand
TGCTTCCAGTGCGTTCCAGCAACCACTGCAGGCCGACCGGGCGGTCTTGGGCTGCGAGCCGGGCAAGTGGCGCTCCGGAGAGACTGACAAAACGGGCGCCCTCATCCTGAAACTTGAGGGCGGCGGTGCTGATCAAGAATTCCATCGCTCCCTTGAAAGCGTCGGTGCCGCGGCGCAGGTAGTCCAACGTCCAGGCGATGGGGATCCCGTCTCGATAGACCGGCAGCCAGGAGGTGATGCCGTGCACCCGCCCGGCGGCATTGATTGCTACCAGGCACCGCACCTCCGGGTCGTTGAGCTCGTCGATGCCGCCGAGGGTAAAGCCCATCTCCGGCAACCCTTTGCCGGCAATCCATTCCCGGGACAACTCGATGATCTGTTCGGCTATTTCCGGTTCAGCGGTGGGAAAGCTGAGCCAGCGGGCGGTGATGCCCTCTCGACCCGCCCGGCTGCCTGCGGTCCGAACATCTTGAAATCTTTTGCCGGCAAAAGTGATGCCTCCCAATGGTAAGTACGCTTCCTGCGCCACCTCCACACTTGGCCAGCCGGCGGTGGCGCCGATGTCTCGAAGCCGCTCGGTGGTGCTGTAAAAGCAGGTTGTCCAGCCGTGTCCAGTGCTGAACCGGATAAACTCTGCCACCGATGCCGCGGTTTCTTGTTCTGGGCCGATGGGGTCGCCGACGACGATGGCCACCGCCGAGACCACCCGGTAGGCCACGAAACTGGAGCCGGAAGCGTTGAACCAGTACCTATTTCCGTCCCACATAGTCAGGTACGACAAGGCGTGGTCGCCGTATTGGTGGACGATTTCCCGGGCCCTGGCCATCTCCAGATGCGGGTCCTGTGAGGCCTCGCGGCGAAATGCTCGCAATCGCCCCAGTCCCGCCACTGCCCAGACGAGCACGCCGGACCATTCGAAGAGCAAAGTTGCCGGGGCGGTCGTGGGGAGAAACGGCAGCGGAATCAAACCCAGATAGCCGGGCGGGGCCAGTCGGCGGGGAAAATCTTGAATCAGCTCCCAAAGACCCGGGGAGGGGGTGAATTGGCTCGATAGCAGCGAGCCGCCAAGGATGTAAACCGCAGCGACAAGGATGACGGCCAACCCGAATGTCCGGGCCAATTGACGATAGGTGCCCGTTGGGGCCGGGATTCGGAAGAGGCGCCGAGTACTGAGCAGTGCGAGAACGACCACCACGGGGACCAGGAAGGGCATCAGCTGCGCCAGGGCGGAGTCGGCTTGAATGATCGAGATCTCTCGTCCCTGCTGGTGCGGGTTCCACGGCAAGAACGAGACCAAACCGAGGATCGCCAGCAGGGCGTGCAGGACGAGGGCGGCCAACCAGGCAGAACGTCGTCCCCTGCGCAGGCCGTATGCCACCAATAGGACCAGCATCACGGGCAGCAGCGACATCACTGCCGGGCCGGCCCCGTGGAAACGCAATTCCCTGCTCGCTTCGGCACACCTGAGCACTGCTTGCGGTTCGGCGCACAAGTTGACCAGATCCCCGGGATTGAGCTGCGGGGAGACGAAAAGATAGTGCAGGACCGACAGTGGTCCGGCAGCGCGATGGTTGAAAGCAGTGATCACCGGTCCGATCGCGGTTGCCACCAGAATGGCGGCGAACAAAGTTCTGGCTTCTTGCTGGAGCGCTCGCGGTGTTCGAACCGTGGATTTGGTGGCAAGCAACTTGGCAAGCAGCAGCCCGATGCACGCCGAGGCCAACCGCACCACGTCCTCGAGGTAGCCGCTGTACAGGGCCAGCGCGGCCACCACCACAAAAACAGAGAGCTGGATCCGGAGTCGCCACGGCGCTTGGACCGCAGCGCTGTAGGCAACGATGACACCCAGCAGCAGCGGCCACGGGCCGACGATGAGGTCGGTTCGAAGACCGCCGGCCCACCCACTACCGGCTGCGGCCAGTAGCCGGATCAGCTCGATACCGATGACGCTGCCGGCGATCTGACTCGCAGCAGCAAGCCAGAACAACCGCAGGCTGCCCCAGCGTGGCTCGATGAATACGGCGATGCCCGCCACCATCGCAGTAGCCAAGAAGTAGGCCGAAAGCCCACTGGTAAACAGCGCGGAGGTCAACGGGGAACCAAGTCGCAGATGCTCCAACGGCCCTACTCCGGTGCCGAACCCGAGCAGCAATTGTTGCGGTGGACCGGCTTTCAGGCTTCCGGTGAAGGCTCCGATGGCCCACAGCAGCAGCAGGAATATGGCGCTCAGCGGCGCCTGTCGAATCAGTCGCCCGATTCCGACTACCACTCCGAACCGCCCCCGGGCAGTGGTCCCTGTTTGAACCGGCGACGGTGGGCGCCTCTGCGGGCTGGTCATCGGGTTATTCCCAACCTGGCGCCGAGCCAGTCCTTGGAGGCAGCGAGAAGCCCGGCCCAGACCGAAAACTCGTGGCCACCAGGAACTGCGATGTAGTGCACCTTCATTCTGGCGGCGGCAGCGGCGGTGTAAACGGCCCTGGTCTGTGGGCCGTAAAAAGTATCGTCCCGGCCGGCACCGAAGACGCCGGCCGAATCCGGATACCGGTGGTTGGTCATCAGGGTAATCGGATCCACTGCGGCATAGCGGCTCTCATCGCCGCCGAAGAGCTTGTTCACGGTGTCCTCATGGTCGCCCAGGGTGGGATGATCCTGGCCGGAAAAGTCGAGAAAGGTAGGGAACTGCGCCGGGTCGTTGGTGGCCAATTGGACTGCGCAGGTGGCCCCTGCCGAGAGGCCGCCGACGGCCCAGGCCCGGGGGTTTTGATCGACCTGCAGGTGCTGGTGGATCCAGTTCGGCAGATCCTTGGTCAAGTAGGTGTAGTTCTTCGTCGATGCCGAATCAACACACATCGGGTTGGCCTCAGAACTACCCAGCCATTGCGGCACGACCACCACCGGTGCCAGTCCGTGATGCGCCGCGGCGGAGGCGTCCATGGTCTTGGCCAGTTCGCCGCCATCAAACCAATTCCTTGGGCCACCGGGTTGGCCGGCGAGCAGGATCAGCACCGGAAGTTGCGCCCGGGGGTGGGTTTGATAGGCCGGCGGTAGATAGATCCAGGCGTTTTCATCGGTGGCAAACCCGGAAACCGTGCCGGGAATCGGACTGGAGGTGATCTTCCCGGCGGCCGGCAGCCCGGCGGATGGCTTCCAGGTTCGATGAGTGCGGTGCCGGCTCGCAGCGGAGCCAGATCGGTGGTGGTCAGCACCAGGGAGGGATCGACCTGGTTCGGTTCGCTGGACTGCAGGGCCGATGCCAGAGTGGGATAGGCACCAAAGTCCGCATTGACCTGCACCACCCCGCACACTCCGACCAGCATGGTCAACGCGATCGAGACCGCCCGACCTTGCCAGGTTTTGTGGAGCACCAAGAGACTGATTGCGGCCAGGGTGATACCAATCCACAACACGGCCGTACCGGGGACCGGGCCGGCGAAGGGATGCCACAAATGGTTTGTCAGGTACACCCCGGCACCGGTGATCACCACGGAGATGACGATCGCCGCCGGCACTCGTCGTAACCACCATCGGCGACAACACCTTCGTCATCCAGGAGCAGCAAACCCAACAGCAGCCAGCCCAGGCAGTGGGTAGCTATCGGGACCAGCCCGGAGGCGATCGGCAGATCCAGCACAGCAGTCCTCACAGCCCTGAACACGACACTGACCGCTTCGGATGAGCGGCAGGCTGACACTAAGATCGGTCGGTGGGGAGTGTGCTGATTTTCAAATGGGCAGCTGATGGGAACTTCCTCTAGCGGCGAGGCGGCTCGAAGACATGACGGTTTACCGGCCCACGCTGCCGGGCATCTATCATTACGACTTGATGTGAGATCGCAGCCGCCACCCGGTGCCGGGGAAAGCTTTGCGGCGGTGCGACCGGTGGTAAGGAGCGATTCATCAATAACGTACAGATCGGCGCGAACTGCTGCACCCAGGACACGCATCACGAGTTTGCGGCCAGAGCAGCAAAAGTCGGCGGCAGCGCAGCATCTGCGCTGGATCTGACCCGCGGACTCGCAGTCGGCCAGACCGGCGGGATTGCGCTTCCCGGATGCGGCGACACGGTAACGCGCTGGGAGCTTTTGGCCAGCTTGGGTGCTGCAGATTTGACAGCAGCCAGGGTGGCCGAGGCTCACCTGGACGCATTGGCGATCCTTGCCGAGGCGGGGATGGGCACCGAAACCCTCCGGGCTTTGCAAGTCGACAGCTCTTCGACCTGGGGGGTGTTCGCTGCCGAGGGACCGGGTGTTCGGGTGCTGGCAACAC
>JBBSRY010000293.1:0-4265 GCA_038242595.1 Mycobacteriales bacterium | reverse complement strand
GTTGGCTCGATGGGCGGCCCCGGCCCTCGGGTCGGTACCCAAACTGCTCAGGTCACCCGATCGCAGCCTGGCCGATTCTTTGGACCGGGGCAAGGTAACCGGGCGGCTGCGACAAGAGATCCTGCAGCCGTTCCTGACCGGTGTACTTGCCGAAGCCGATGGCAGCACGTCGGCGAACTTCACTCGACTGTTGTTGCGCAGCTTCCTTCTCGGTACCCCCGGGGTTCCGGCGCATGGCATGGCGGCGCTGCCGGCCCAACTGACGGCGAAGCTAGATACGCCGGTGCGACTCGGGGTCCGGGTCAAGGAAATCCGTCCGGGCGTCAGCGGGCCGAAGGTACGCACTGACAACGGCGTGTACTCGGGGGCAGCCGTAGTAGTCGCAACGGATCCCGAAAGCGCCGGCCTTCTCGTGCCGTTCGCCACACCCGAGATGAAAGGGCTTCGCACCTACTGGTTCTCGATGCGATCAGCACCTACCGCGAGCAATCTGCTCCATGTGGACGGCCGTGGACGCAGTGGCGGCCCGGTGGTCAACACCGCCGTGGTGTCCAACGCTGCACCGAGCTATGCACCGGCCGGCCGGCACCTGGTCCAAGCAACCTGCCTGCTGCCCCTGGAGACAAAATTGTCGGCGGCCTCCGATGAACCGGCCGTGCGCGAACACCTCGCCCGTATCTATGGAGCATCGACTGCTGATTGGGACCTGTTGATACGCCACGATATTCAGGCAGCGCTCCCTCAACAACTCCCGCCAATCACCTATCGTCAGCCCGTTGATCTCGGTAGTAATCTGTTCGTGGCGGGTGACCACCGCGACACCGGGTCCCTTCAGGGCGCCCTGGTATCCGGGCGTCGGGCGGCAAACGCAGTATCGAGCGCGCTGCGAGCCAATCGGAAGTAGCCGCCGATCGACCTCGGTCGTCCTTGCGTCTTCGAAAACAGAACAACGGCCCTACCCCGGAGGGTGAAGCCGCTGTTCAAGCATGGTGCGCCATCAGGGACTTGAACCCCGAACCCGCTGATTAAGAGTCAGCTGCTCTGCCAATTGAGCTAATGGCGCGTGCCATCTGTCTGAACTTCAATCACTCTCATGTCGCTCAGGCGGACGATGATTTACTTTACAGGCCCACCGCCCTGAACTGTAAATCTGCTGGTGAAGGACTCCGTCGCGGCCTCACCCCGACGGGGTGGACCGACGCGAGGAAACTACCTACATGCGTTTGACCATTGTTTCCGATACCCACATTCCGACGCGGGCCAAGGATCTGCCAGCCCCCGTCTGGCAGTCGATCCAGAGTGCTGATGTGGTGATTCACGCCGGTGACTGGATGGCGCCGGCGCTGCTGGACGAGATGGAGTCCCGCGCAGCCAGACTGATCGGCGTGTACGGAAATAACGATGGCCCGGCAATCCGCAGCAGGCTACCCGAGGTCGCCATCACCACTCTGGACGGTCTCCGAGTGGCGGTAGTACACGAGACCGGGGCCAAAACCGGGCGTGAACTCCGCGCGCAGATCGCCTTCCCGGACACCGATCTGCTCGTCTTCGGACACAGTCATATTCCGTGGGACAGCCAGGCTCCCCACGGCCTGCGACTGCTGAACCCCGGCTCTGCGACGGACCGCCGGCGACAACCCTTCTGCACCTATCTCACTGCTGAGATTGACAACGCGGTGTTGAGCAAGGTCAGCCTGCACCGACTGTGATCGAAGTGAATTAGGGTTGTCGCTTGTGGGTTGATCTCGAATGAGCACGGCCTTGACCCGAAAATTTGAAAGGACGGGACCGGTGCCGGTGGATGACGACCTGGAGTCGTTGGTGGCCGCCCTCTACTCCGAGCGTGAGAAGCGTTGGAACTATGCCCAGCGTCGCACCCGTCGTTTGCTCCAGGGCCTGGCTTCGAGCATCCTGGTCGGCCGGGATCGAGACCGATTGCTCGTTCAAAAGGGTCGTATCAAGGAAGTCGCCAGCACCCTTGGCAAGATTCGACGCAAAATGGGTGTGGATGGCGCACCTCCCGGTGATTTCAGTGAAATCCTCCTCCTGGTCAACGATGTTGTCGGTGTCCGAGTACTGGGCAAGACCCCGAGAGATTTGCAGGAGTTCAGCGACGCACTACCGACGTACCTGGCCGGCGAAGCCGATATCGTATTATTCGCTGACGAGAGCAACGATTATGTCGCGCGCCCCAAGGCCTCGGGTTACCGAGCACGGCACTTCGTCATCGGCGTAGTGGATCCTGATGGCGATCCGGTGCCGACCAAAGTGGAGATCCAAGTCCGGACGCGTCTGCAAGACGCCTGGAGCGAGCTGACACACGAAGATTTGTACAAGCCGGGACCGCTGAAGCCCGACGATTTTCACGACAAAATTGCTCGGACCATGGCTGGTCTGCTCAACGAGGTGGACGCACTGGCCGACCATCTGGCGATCGAATTGGACTCCGGAACCGACCCGGCCACCGCTGCCACCGCTGCCACCGCCGCCCCGGTGACCCCTGCTCCGGAACTGGCCACCGCGGTGGTGGTCCGTACCGGGCCGAACTATGCCCTGGCCCAGGTCAACGGGAAGCAGGGGCTGGTTCCGGCTTCGGTTGTCCGCCTATTGGTCGGTGCGGAGAAGCTGATCGACGTCGATGACTACCTCAAGGACGAGGACGTCATCACGGTGGCGATTGTGGAGTCCGATAAGGGCGTCTACTACCACCCCGTTGTCGCCGACCAACTGCGCAAGCCGACCCGACGTTCGCCGCGACCCGATCCGGAGTCGGCCGAACCCGACAATTCGGAGTCAGAAACCGGGTGACCCGTCAGATCGTCGCCAGGTAATCGATGGCGAAGGCATAACCCTGCACCCCCAGGCCGGCAATAACGCCGACCGCAGCAGCGGACACATAGGAAAAGTGCCGAAATTCCTCACGGCGATGGATGTTGCTGATGTGCACTTCGACTACCGGGATATCGGCTGCCAGCAAGGCATCTCGCAAGGCCACCGAGGTGTGTGAATAGCCAGCAGGATTGATCACGATGGCACTGTTTTTGGTCCGAGCCTGATGAATCCGGTCGATCAGCGCGCCCTCATGGTTGCTCTGGAAGAACTCGACGGACCGGCCCTGTCGATCGGCCGCGCGAGTGCACAGGTGCTCGACATCGGAAAGCGTCTGGTGCCCATAGATCTCCGGCTGCCGCAATCCGAGCAGATTCAGGTTGGGGCCGTTGATGACCACGATGGGGCGAGGGGAATGCGATTGCGACATGCTGATATCCACCTTTGTTCTCGCCTCACATTACTGTGCGTGCAAGTTCTGGGTGTCAACCGGCATCGGCGCCACCGTGCTTCTTGAACTGCCTGCGGGCATAGACGATCGTACCGAGCAGGAACAACCCGCTCAGGATGAGCAGCACAGCGGAAATCAGGTTGATGAAGGGCACATCGACACCGGCAATGCTGAGCACTCCGACAGCTGCCAGCGCCACGGCCGACAGCACTGCAAACGCCGTGCGCCAGCGGCTTCGACCCAATTCATCAATCCCCTGTTGCGCCTTACCTTTGGCGAAATCGACGCGCTTGCTTGCCCACTCGAATTGGGTGGCCAGGATCAGCAGGCCGGCCAGGATAACCAGAAATCCGGGCCCCGGCAGTACCAGGAGCGCGATACCGGCCAGCAACAGCGCGCCGCCCAGCAATCCAACGACGACCTTTTTCATTGCTGCTCCTTAAACTTCACGTACTCACAGTGGCGCCCGTATCTGCCTTACCCAGTATGTCGAAATGCAGGCGGCTTCCCTGCGCGACCGCGAAGGGCAACAATGAGACACCACCTCAAAAGATTTTCCCCGCTTTCAGGAGAACATGATGACCAAGACCCCTGATCACGAGTTCGAGGAACTCGAGACCGATTCCTCGGTTCCGCCGCGCCCCGAGGAGGATATTGCCGACGCCGGCCAACCGGACCGTCGAGAGCCGGCTGAACATCGTAATTATGACGGTCCGCCGGCACAGGGTTACGGCAGCCAGGACTCGCAGTGACCTAGTCTTGTGAAACTGGAACCCATCGAGGCATCAACGTACTCATGCAAGATTTCTCGAGCCGTGGCCGGCGATATCCGTGCGCCGGGAACGTAGGCCTGGACCACCAATCCGTCCATCATCGAGACGAAAGCCACGGCCTGTCGCTGTGGGTCTTGCGTAGTGAGTGAACCGTCCTGACCACCACGCGTGATGATGGTCCGGACCTGTCCGTGCAATTCGGCATAGATCTG
>JBBSRY010000292.1:0-4268 GCA_038242595.1 Mycobacteriales bacterium | reverse complement strand
GGAATATTTGCAGCGAGATGGCGCTTATCCCTTCCGGCGATGCGATGGGTGGCTCGCCCGCCCGGCGACCCGTCATTCGGCACCAGGCACGACCCACCAACCGTCCAGGCGTCAGCCGTTTTCAGAGCTCTACCATTCAGCGGAATCAATCAGATCGGCGTTCCCGCGGGAATGCCGATCGCCGAATTTGTACGCGGAGTCCTCGCGACACCGCCCACCGATTCCAATGGCACGATTTGTGTCTCCCGCAGGGATCCGCCTGGACCGTGGTACTGGTCAGAGGTGACTGTCGGTGGTCAAAGTTAGGCTCCGCAACAGATCACTGAACTCTCGGTGATCAGGGGTGTGTCCAGCCGCTTGTTGGATTTGAGGGCGTGAAATATGAGGGATGAGTTCAGCATTTTCCGGGCTTGGTTCGTCAAGCAGCACCACTACTCCGGGCTTTGGTCGCTGCCGGCCGATGTCGATGATGTGGTTAATGCCGGGGATGAGCTACAACGCGAGAGCGCTTTCATACCAACACAGTTCGAAACTGATTTTATCGAATTCAGTGAGCTCGCAGCGTTACCGGACAAACCGGATTGGACGGCAGCGGAAGTCGAGGCGCTCGGGGCCAAGATCTGCGCTTTTGCCTCTCGGATGGCCTCTGCGACCTGTGTGTGGTTGATGATGATCGCCGAGTTCGACCGCCAGGAGGGATGGTCAGGTACAAAGTCGTGTGCTCACTGGTTGTCCTGGGCCTGTTCGGTGTCGCCCGGGACCGCCAGGGAACATGTCCGGGTCGCCAGAACCATGATGCAGATGCCGCGTGTTCTTGAAGAGTTCGGTCGCGGTCGCCTGTCCTATTCCAAGGTCCGGGAACTCACCAGGATTCACACCTCGGTGCCTGAGCAGGAACTGTTGGACCTGGCCAGAATTATGACTGCTTCGCAGCTGGCGAAATCTGTCCGAGGTTTCAGACGGAATCACCCGGATCGGCTACAGCAGGAGCTTCGTCGCCGGACCCGTTGGTACACCGACAACGACGGATCTGTGGTGCTGCAAGCACGACTGCCGGCCGAAGAGGGTGCGTTGTTGGTGGCTGCTCTTGAATCGGCCCATGACCTGTTGGAAAAGACCGAACAGGAACGATTACGTACCGAAGTCTCACCGGGGCCAGGTCCGGGGCCGAGCCCCGCCAGGGTGAGCCAGAGTGAGGCACTTTTGCACTTGGCCACTTTGCAATTGGACACCGCGCCCGCTGAAGTGTCGGGCGCCGACCGTCATCTGGTTGTCGTCCACGTGGATTCCCGACTGCTTGCCGCGGCTACGCCGGAGGAGGTGGAGGCGCCGAATCCGATTTCGGCCATCGCAACAGCACACAACGACTGCGCACCGGCGGCAGCTTCCGCGCAACCAGATCCGGAGACCGATGTGACATCGGTTCCGGCTCTAGGAGCCTGCACCATTCAGGGAGTAGGTGGGATTAGCCCGCAGAGCGCGGCCAGGATCGCCTGTGACGCAGTGGTGACGACCATGGTGCGCGCCGCGGGCGGGGCAGTTCTTGCCCATGGGCGCAAATATCGCCTGGTACAGAGTGCGCAGCGGCGCGCCCTCATGGTGCGTGACGGCCAGTGTCGGCATCCCGGGTGTGATCGCGTCACTTATTTGGAGGCGCATCATGTCACGCACTGGGCGCAGGGCGGCCGAACCGACCTGGACAACTTGATTCTGCTCTGCAGGTTCCACCACATGGCCTGCCATGAAGGCGGAGTCGGAGTCGCCGCCGGGTCCGGTTCCCGTCCCGGATTGCCACGCTGGGAGTTCCGATCACCGGACGGAGACGTGTTGAGCGGAAATCAGGATCAGATCGCCGCCACCACGTGTGCGGACGAGAACTTGCTCTGGAACGGGATCGATGAAATCTCTGATTGGGACCATGCGGAGGCCGAACGGATCCGGCCGTTGTGGGCCGGTGAGCGATTCAGCCTGCCAGACGTTCTCGGGCACCTGTACAGCTATCTGCCCGTGGAGTCGATGGAGGCAGCGTCCTAACAGCAGTCGGCGGGGGGCAGCAAAAACGCCCCGGACCAGAAGTCCGAGGCGTCTCACCCAGCGTGCCCCCGGCAGGATTCGAACCTGCGCACCCGCCTCCGGAGGGCGGTGCTCTATCCCCTGAGCTACGGGGGCGCGAATCGTAATGTTCCCCGACTCGTAGAGCGGTTCATGCCACTTGAATAGCCGAAAGTCGATCGGACGACCAAAAACATGAGCGTGCGAAAACGTCCACACAGCAATTGGTTCCGAAACAATTAGCTGGTGGCGATGGGTGTCAATACGGCTTCGGAGTCGAAGGGCAGCGGCGACAGGCCGCGTTCGGTGAGCATCTGGGTCATCACCGAGATTTCCGACCCCTGGGATAGAGCCATTTTCGACGCCAGATTTTTGACGACCGGATTCGTTGCGTTCTGAGCCGCGTATTCCATCATTTCCGTACCGCCCTGGTGATGGCGGACCATCAACTGCAGGAAGTAGCTATCGGAATCGGTGCCGGTCATGGCCTGTAACTTGGCGATCTCGGCGTCCGTAGCCATCCCGGGCATCAGCGCGGCGCCGGTGATAATTTCTCCCGAAGTAGTGGGCGCACCCATATTCAGATGGCTATCGCTACCGGACATCCACGCCATTCTGACGGCAAAACTACCGATCGGAAGTTCCCACAACATCAGGAACCCGCTCATCTGTCCGATCTGAGAGGTCTGCGTGTAATTGATGTCGTAGGCCATCAATTTGATCTCTGCATCAGCGGAGTTTTGTTCGGCGTAGTGCGCAATCAGAACGCCCTGCTCGTGGTGGACGATCATGTCCCGCAGAAATCCGACGTCGCCCGAGTTGTCGCCGGGGCTGTTAGATGCGGCGGTCGAGTCATCCCGGTTGCCCGCCGCAAATCCAATGGTGGCGCCGAGGATGAGCAGCACCGCTGCTGACATCACCGCAATGATCGCTGTCCCTCGACGACCCCACCGGTCGAAAAGATTGCCGGTGCCGGTCTTTTCCGGCTGGGCAGGGGGGGCTTCAAATGTCATCCGCCGCTGCTGGTTTCTGCCGCGCCGGTGGCTTCGGACTCAGTGCTGACATTGGTTTGATCGGTGGTAGTTGGCTCGGTCATAGGGACAGCGGATTCATCGGTGACCGTGGTCGAACCCTCCCCGGACATGGGAATTGCATCGGCGCCGGGTGCGGTGGAATCGAAGGGCGGGGGGTTCTGGATGTTGAAAGTGGGTTGGCTGCAGGTGGCGCCGATCTCGGGGTAGACACTCGTATTCTGTCGCAGCGCGGTGATGAACTGCATGATTCGTTCATCAGAGGCTGAGTCCACCTGTAGGCGGTGTTCCCAGGCCTGCAAAGAAATCTTGGCAGCCATGTTGGGGTACGGGCTGAGCATCAGGTAAGGCTGACCGTTGACCAAATTGGTCAAGATGTCCAAGTCGCCGGCATCGATGGTGTCCGGGTTGTAGGCGATCCAGACAGCGCCATGTTCGAGCGGGTGCACCATGTTCTCGTTGCGAACCGCGGCGGTGTAAACCGCTCCGTTGCAAGCTGCCCAGATCCCATCATGCGGACCACCGGTCGGCGGCAGGTTTTCCGCCAAGCTGTCATAGGCCACTCGTTGGGTGGACGTCACGTGCTGGCTGGCTTTGTAGGTGCCGGCCGGGACGGTGAAGATACCGGCGATATTCAACGACGGATCAGGATTGTCAGTGGAGGGTTGGAACGGCGTCAGCGCGGCATTGGCGGCGTTCTTTTCGTCCTGAGAATTGATCACCACAGCACCAATGACGACCGCGAGGATGACGATGACGCCAATCGCTCCAATCGTCAACCACGGCAGCCCTTGACGTTGACTGATTACGGGTGCAGCTTTCGTTTTGCGGTTTTTTTTCGCGCTCTTGCCACTTGCCATCATCTTGAAAGTTCGTCCTGATCTGCCACATGTTTTGGGCCGGCGTCGAGCATGGACAACCGGCGGGAACTCCCCATCCTACGAGGTGGCGAGTGACGATCACGTCAAGAAACCGTGGGGAAGCCGTGTGAGAGGGGCCGCAGTGGGTAAAACCGTTGGTCGAATCTTCTTAAGATGGGGGGGTGAACCCCGCTCAGCTTTCTGCTGCCATCCATGCTGCGCTCAGCGCCGCAGTCGAAAATGGTGATCTGGTGATCGCTGATATCCCGGAAGTCACCGTGGAACGACCGCGCGTGCGCGACCACGGTGACTATGCGACGTCGGT
>JBBSRY010000291.1:0-4275 GCA_038242595.1 Mycobacteriales bacterium | reverse complement strand
GTCATCCTGCGCAGGCCCGGCCGGCAAAGCATGAGCAGAATGGTCAGTAGCGCAAACGCTGACATTGCCGCGCCGAGGGCCATCGCCTTGTTCGAGTAGACAAAACTGACCGACTGGCTGCCGGCCGGTATCCGAACACCGGAAAAGCCATAGTCGGCATCTAGCAGCGTCGCGCTCTGGCCATCCACAGTGACCGTCCAATCTGTTTGCATCCAGTCCGCGACGACAAGATAGCCATCAGATTCTGTCTGCACAGTGATATCAACCTGGTCGCCGGAATCCTGGATAGTGGTGAGGATCGGGTCGACGTCTCCCAGATCAACCGGGGTTGGCGAGCCGCCCGCGATGCCATCAATGGATGGCAACAATACGACGTCAGCAGGTAGCGACGGGTCGGTAAGCCGGTTGAGGCGGGCAACCGGATCGGGGATCACCTCTGCGGCATCGGCCCACCTGATACGTGGCATCACAGTTGAACGTGTCCAGACTGCTCCGTGATCGTCGGCAAAGACCAGGGCGAGCCCGTCGCTGGTTGAACCGGTGATGCGAGCGGCAACGGAGCCGTTGGCATAGGCACCCAACACCACCGGATGATCAGCAGAAATCTGTAAGGTGAGTGGGCCCTTGGCCTGGTCCAGGGCCTCGCCTGCAACCGGTATCTGCAGCGTGCCGCCGGGAATTTCCGGGCGGGTCACCATGCCTGCTGCCAGCGGCGACCCGTCAGCCCCCAAGATCTGCGCTGTAATGGTCACACCGTCTGTCGGGCTGCCACCAACAGTGTGAGCAATCTCGATGAATACCGCTCGAAGAGACTGTGGGGCAACGGGTGTAGTTGCGGTCGTGGTGGTGTCGACCGTGACAGTGGTGGTCACCGCTGGGCCACCGGTTGATTCGGGTAGCCCGCTGAGCAACTGGGTCGGGCCCGGGATCGGCTGTCCGGGAGTGGTGAGAAACGTCGCCACCGACATCCGGTCCAGGAGAGCATCCTGCTGTGCATCAAAAGGAATCCGGGTATTGACCACCGGGTTGGTCTTGGATCCCGAAGGCGCACCGAACGCATTCGGATCGAGGCGCTGGATCATGTCGGTCCATGGCTGCGGATGGAAGGTATGCCCGATGACACTCCGAACCCCATAGACGGCCGCGGTCGAGCCACGCAGCGTTGAACCGAGAGTGAGCACTCGATCTTCGCCGGTGGCGGTTTCTAAGGCCGTGGTGATCGGAAGGTCCGGGTAGACATCGCCATTGTCCGACAGTGGCCAGTAATTCGACACCGAGATGCTGACCTGGATGGCGGCAATAGCGCAGACGATGGCGAAGGCGACCACCTTGGCCCACTTCAGCCTGACCACCAAGCAGGCGGCGCCGATCGCCAGGATCGCGATCAGCCCTAGACCAGCGTCGGTTGCCAGCGTTGCACCGTCGGTGATTTCGCTGTATCGCCACTGGACCGCGAGAGTCAACGCTGCAACCACTGCGGCACAAGCAGCGGCAACGGCCGCGCCGGCCAGTCGTAGCTTCTTGGTACGGATAGCTGCGAACACCTGATGGGCGCCCAGACCGGCCAGTCCGCAGGCAAAGACGGCAAGGACGTCCCTTATGCGGGTGGTCAGATTGCCGGTAAAGATCGGGAAGCCAGCGAGCCAGTCGGTCCAGAATCCCTGGAACCAGAGCAATGAAACCGCGAACAGGGCGCCAACGGCCAGAAAAGGAACCACTCCGGCGGAAAATACGCCGCGACGATAGGTGAACACGGCTACCGCCGCCAGGGTGAGGGTGGCAATACCCAGATAGGCATAGGCCTCGATGACGTTCAAACCGCCATAACCGGTGCCGAAAAATGTTTCCGGGAAGATGGTGGTGAAAAGGGACCGGCCCGGTAATTCAACATAGAACTGACCCGATCGGTAGCTGAGGTCCGCGTCAGCCAAACCAACCAATTGCGGGACAAACTGCACCGCCGAGAGCAGCACTCCGATCAGTAACGCACCGATGCCGCCCAGCAATGTGAACATATTCTGTCGAAGTGGATGGTCGCGGCGGTCAGCGATCAGGCGCACCAAAAAATAGAGACCGCCGGCATAGAGGGCGTGTCCCGCGGCCGCCGGGAAGCCTCCGAGCAGCAGAAAGCCCACCATCAGCGCGACCGGTGCTGCCGACCTGGCCGTCCGCAGCTGCATAAATCGTTCGATGGCCCAGAAAAGGGCTGGAATCATGGCGGCGATCCCGGCCTGTGCGGTCCAGGTGGACCAGCCGGTGAAAAAGCCGGTTCCGCAATAAAGCAGGCCGGCCAGCAACCCGGCCTGGACGGCGGCGCCCACCCGGCGGAGCCAGAGCATCATGCCCAGGATCGCGATAACGACTTCGGCCAATTTGGCAATACCGGTCGCATACATGGTGGGAAAAATCAGGAACCAAATACCGGTGGGGGTGAGAACGGGGGATGCGGGAGAGGACAGTAATCCGGTTCCAGGGCCTGTGATTGAACTCCACAGTGCCAGGTCTCCGAGGAACAACCGATCCCGAATTTGAAGGTAAACCGGGAGAGCGGCGTCGACAGCATCGGTCATGGTGCCGTTGGTTGGTCTTACCGATGGGTCGCCATTATTCCAGGGGGCGAGATTGCTCAACAGGTCGAAGGCGCCGAAAGATTTAAATCCCAAGAGTGCCGGCCCCAGGCGCAGGGCCAGAAAAGCCAAGGTGGCGGCGATGACCAGCAGGATTGAAACATTCCGTGCCGACCAGCGAGCGCGCCGTCGGGAATCTCCGGCTTCGGCCAGAATTCCGGCGGGGGCATCGAGGTTACTTTTGAGGGGCTGATTCTCGTCTGTGGCGTCGTGGGCGGGCATCGGCGCCGAGGGCATGGATCTCCTTCAGTACATTGATGTCATTACACGCGGTGCTGTCCACGTATCCATAGTTTAACTACGAACCGGAGCCCATCTCCCGGCTCAACGCGGTACCGACCCGGTAGGCGCTGGGCTACCCAGCCATTCCCGGGCGACCTGCGACCTGCTCAGTGAAGATCTCTGGTGCACGGCGTGGCGCTCGGTTTTGCTGGCGGGGAACCTGCTCACCACCTCTTGCAGCACGCCGAGACGAAGGCGAATCCGGAAATTGGCTGCGTCCGGAATCCGGCGCCGCAGGATCCGCTTGACCACCAGGCTGATGGTGGTCAGTCCGAACAGGAACGTTTCACCGGCTGCCGTTTGCAGTGGCGCACAGCGCCACATGGTCAACAGACGATTGCGTTCGTTGAATCGATGGAACATTTCGCTGTGCTGCCCGGCGGTGGCCGAATGGCGATGATGCACAATCGCTCCGGGAACGCTGTGGATGCGATGGCCGGCCAGCCGCAACCGCCAGGACATGTCGACATCCTCGTAGTACAGAAAGTAGTGCGCCGGAACGCCTCCCACCGCTCGAAGAATCTCTACCTTGAGCAGTGCGGCGCCGCCTGAGAATCCGAACACTTCGGTGATGGTTTCGAAGGCCCCGCTCAGGTCCTGGCCCAGCCCGACGTCGTACCCATAACCGTGGGCGGTGAGAGCGACTCCCAAGTTGTTGATCCGGGAGTTGCCATCGGAATCTGAGCTCAGCCACATCTCGGAGGTGACGGCAGCACTATCCGGGTGTGAATCCAGTGCTTGGGCAAGCCTTTCCAACCAGTGCGGATCGGCGACAGCGTCGTCGTTGAGCAGGGCCAGCAACGGCGTGTCAATCTCAGGAAAAGCTGCAGCCAGGCCACCGGCGAAACCGACATTGGTGGGGAGACTCAGCACTCGGACCGGCGGCCGGTATGAGGCCAGGATCTCTGCGGTTCCGTCGGAGGAACCGTTGTCCACCACCAGGATCTGGCATTCCTCGGTTTGGTCGGTCAAGGACGACAGACAGTCCCGGATGAATTCGCGCCCCTGAAATGTCACTACCACCACGGTGATCTGTTGCGACATGGTTTCGATGATCCTTGCGTAAGTGCGGGGGAGTGAGACACAGGTGATCTGCTCGGGAGAACCATCCCATCATGGCGGAAGCAAGAAAGCCGTTGAACCAGGTGCTTGGCAAACCTCGCCCGTTCGGGTGATGAACCGACCCAAATAGACAGGAACCATCCAGGCCCACTCTGTGTTGACCCATTCGTGCTGTGGTTTCCAAGTGTGAATTCACGTTGGATGCAGGTTTGGTGCGGCCAATCAACACAATGTGACGCTTGGTGACGGTCCAGGCCGCAGCTGTGGAAACAGTCGACTGCCATGAGCGGAGAATTACTTCTAC
>JBBSRY010000290.1:0-4279 GCA_038242595.1 Mycobacteriales bacterium | reverse complement strand
GGATCCGTTCATCGATGAACTCGATGAGGACGACGAAGCGCACTGAACGTTCGCTTTCCCCGCTGAGATGTTCGAATTCGCCCTTGAAAAAATTACCTTGCGGCCGCCGGACCCCGCCTCTACGTTGGTGTTACACACGAGAGGAGGTGGTCCAACGTTGATTACGTACCGGACTTGTGAGGTGGCTGACCGCTAGGTCGCCATGCTGCTGTGCAGCTCCTTCGTTGTTTTTCCTTCAGCCGGTTCGTCGCCGGTGACAACGATGGGGCGGCTTGGCAAAACCGGACAGTCACCCGACCCCCGGGCCGCCGAAATCGTCCATTCGGCCCACTGCGCAGCAGTGGAACAGCCCGAGGGTTGTCCATCTCTGCGCGCACTGCTGACCCGGGGTCACGTCGCTTGCCGGGTCTGTCGCTGGTTTTCCTTGTCGATCGCCTCGACCAGTTCATCCTTGGTCATGGTGGAGCGACTGCTGATACCCAGCCGCTGGGCCAGCCCGTAGAGGTGCGCCTTGGTGGCCTTGGCATCGACGCCACCGGCTGTGGGTGCGTCGGGATCACCAGCTGCTCGGTCGTCGGACGGACCGCGTTCGGCCTTGGCCTCCCAATGATCGCCTATTTTTTCGTAGCTGTGTTTGACCGCGGCCAGCGCGCTCTGGTGGGCCCGAGCGCCATCCCCGTACTGTTGCACCGCCGAGACGAGTGTCTCGGCGTAGATGTCCTGGGCGTGTTGGGGCGATCGCTCCAACGGGCCGGGCATGGTGACCTTCGACCTGGTGAGTTTCTGCTTCGCAGGCATCGGCGGGCTCCTCGAGTTGCTCGTCACGAGATTGGGCAGGTCGCAGGATTCTTCCTGCCACCGCACTTCGGCTGTTCCATACCCGCAGGCAAGAGCTATCAGTCGTTGCCGTGGTATCCCACCAACCGCAGCGCAAGCTCGCCGTAAAGAAGTTCCACATCGGCCGGTGCGTGCAGATCACCGGCCGGGAACCAGCGAGCAACGTCAACACTCAACGATGTCACTGCCAACGCCGTTCCGGCGACATCGTTGAGGGCGAAGAGTCCTTGGGCGACCCCATCGTCGATCACCGAGCGGATGGCCTTCTCTATCCGACGACGGATGGAGGCCACAGCGTCGAAATGGTCACGGGTGAGCGAGGCCAACTCGTACTGGACAATCCTGGCCGTCGTGTGATTGGCCGCATGCCAGCGGGCGAAGGCACCGATCATCGATCGAAGCTGATCGACCGGTCCGGCGGAGCCGGCCACTGCGGCAGTGATGACAGCCTCACAGGCCTCGTGACCAAGCAGACTCAGCTGGAAGAGTAAATCCTGTTTCGAGCGATAGTGGATGTACATGGCGGCCGGACTCATTGCCGCACCGGCGGCAATCTCCCTGGTGGTGGCCGCGTGATATCCCTTGGCAGCGAACACATCGTGAGCTGAAAGCAGCAACCGTCTGGCCGCGGCCGGTTGCAAATGCGGAAAGATGGCCTCGGCTATCGACGGCGCGCCAGCTGTGGATGACAGCGTTCTGACCCCCTCGGCGGCGGCCGACACCGGGCGGTGGGCGCCGGATCCGGTGGGGAGTGGGATATTGGAACCCATCAGTTCAAGAATGATGGAAGAAAACACGCTGAGCAAGCGCTTGGAAACCGGGGGCATTCATGAAGAGAACTCTATTCGAGGCAGATCACCAGGCATTCCGCGAGTCGGTCCGCGGGTACCTCGAGCGATCCGTGTGGCCCCATGTCGAAAGCTTCATCGAGGCAAGGTCTTTCGATCGCAGTGTCTGGCTCGAGGCGGGCAAGCTGGGATTCCTCGGTTTGGAAATCCCGGAGGTGTACGGCGGTAGCGAGGCCGGTGACTATCGCTTCAACGCTGTGTTGGCCGAGGAACTGTCCAAGGTTGGCGCTGCCTACGCCTCCTGCATCGGCATCCACTATGACGTGGTTGCGCCATATCTGGTCGATCTGGCGACCGAGGAACAGAAGCAGCGATGGCTGCCGGGCTTTTGTTCCGGGGAGATCGTGACCGCAATTGGGATGACCGAGGCCTCCGGTGGATCGGACCTGGCCGCATTACGGACCACCGCCGTCAAGGCCGATGGCGGATGGCTGATCAATGGCTCCAAGACTTTCATCACCAATGGCTTCTGCGCCGACCTGGTCATCTTCGCCGCTCGAACCAGCCCGGAGAAGAAGGCAAAGGGTATCTCCCTGTTCGCCGTCGAAACCGGTACACCGGGATTTGAGCGCGGCCGCAAACTGGACAAGGTCGGTCAGCCGGAATCCGATACCGCCGAATTGTTCTTCACCGACCTCTTTTTACCCGACGAGAATGTCATCGGTGAGGTCGACCGCGGATTCATCTACATGATGCAGCGTCTACCGCAGGAGCGAATCGGCTCGGCGGTGTCCAATCTGGCCCATGCCCGGCAGATCCTGGATGAAACCCTGGAGTACACGAAGCAGCGCAAGGCTTTCGGTCAGGCCATCGGCTCCTTCCAGCACAACAAATTCCGGCTGGCCGAACTGGTCACCCAGGTGGAGGTCACCCAGGCCTTTCTCGACCAGTGCGTGCTGGCCCACACCAGGCAGGAATTGACTGCGGTGGATGCGGCCAAGGCCAAGTGGTGGTCGGCCCAGGTTCAAAGCGATGTCTTGGACGCCTGCGTTCAACTGTTTGGCGGCTATGGCTTCATGAAGGAATACCGGGTGGCGCGAGCCTGGATGGACGCCAGGGTGACCAAGATCTGGGCCGGCAGCAACGAGATCATGAAGGAAATCATCGGTCGCGATCTGGGCCTGTAGAAGGCCGGCCCGGTGGGTTGGGGCTCCCCGAGATGAGCCTTCGGCCGGAAAGGGAAGGGGCGGAAAGGTCCTGAACCGACGGGTCTTTCGACTCTCCCGGGCGATGCCCCGATACCACCACAATGAAGGACGGAACTTCTATCCCGGAAGTGGCATCGACAGGATGTAACTCAGATGAATTCGCCCGGCTCCGCAACCGATATCTCCACAACGCCCAGAGTCAATCTTGTCGTCGTCGGTGTCGACGGTTCGGCCGCTGCCCGCCGGGCGGCGTTGTGGGCCGCCCAGACGGCCAGTACCCGTGGTGCGCAACTGTTGGTTATCCACGCTTTCAGCATCCAAGCGCCGATGATCACCGGAATGATGGTGATTCCACCGTTCGGCTACGACAACTTCCAGGAATCGGCGCAGATTGTTCTGGACGGCGAATGCGCTGCTGTCAGACAAGCCTTCCCCGCTCTCGTTGTCTCGGCCAGGTTGGTCAACGGATCGGCTTTCGCCTCTCTTCTGGAGGCCGGGACTCAGGCCCTGATGACGGTGGTCGGTTCAGATGGTCTCGGTGCTTTTGCCAAGCGGATGCTGGGTTCGGTCTCGCTCAGATTGGCCGGCCATGCCAAGAGCCCCGTTGTCGTGGTTCGCTCCGAAGCCGAAGCCGAAGCCGAAGCCGAAGCCGACGCCGACGCCGAATCCGCGGACGTCGCCGTTGAACTCGGTGGGCCGGTGGTCGTTGGGTTGGACGGCTCGGCAGATTCCGGGGAGGCGCTGGGGTTTGCCTTCCAGGAAGCGTCGCTCAGAGGTGTGGATCTGGTTGGGGTCCGAGTCTGGGACGACTCCGATGTCGTGGGATTCGGCCGCACCTATCCGCTGCCGACAAATCTTGATGAATTCAAATCCGAAGAATTGCGGGCGCTGTCCGAGCAGTTGGTCGGCTGGGTCGAGAAGTATCCCGATGTCGGAGTTCATCAGCATCTGGTGCTCGGCCAACCGGCGGCGGCGCTGCTACGAGAGTGTCTGCAAAACAACACGTTCGACGCTCCTTCACTGTTGGTTGTCGGATGCCGCGGGCGTGGTGGATTTGTCGGTCTGATGTTGGGTTCGATCAGCCAGGCAATGATCTCCCATGCGCCGTGCCCGGTTGCGGTGATCAACCGTGCAGATGAAAGTTGATAGCACCAATTTGATCAGACCGGTGCGCAATGTGCCGAGTCCGGTAAACATCGGGGGCCGGCACCCGGAAATCCAGAATATCGAGATCGGAGAACCTCCCATGTTTGATAGACCGTTTGGATTGACTCCCGCTGGCCTGCAGGCGGTTCTGCAGGCCGGTGGGCTTGCGCCATCGCTTCACAACAGTCAACCGTGGGCTTTTCGGGTCACAGCTCAGAGCATTGAGATCCACTTGGATCAGTCCAGACTCCTTTCCGCTGCCGATGCGACTGGGGCCGAAGCCAGGATGTCGTGTGGTTC
>JBBSRY010000289.1:0-4280 GCA_038242595.1 Mycobacteriales bacterium | reverse complement strand
GAACCAGCCGCTGCAGACGCCGCATGGTGAACTCCGGCGTCAGGAGCTTGCGCAACCTGGTGTGCTTGGGCGGGTCACTAAATCCCAAGCCACCTGGATCCTGATCTTCGGTGGCCTGCCCGCCGGTGGCAGCCGTCAGGTTCGCGAAATCATTGCTGAAGCCATCGGTACTGCCCAGCACCGCCTTGGTATCCAGGTAACCGGCCACCAACCAAGCACTGATCCCGAAGGGAAACTCAAGCTTGCTCACCGGCTCCTCGGTCCGCAGCCGGGCCAAATCCGGCACCGGATCCAAACCTTTTCGCATGAGCGGCATGAAGGCGGAGTTGTCGACTACAAAATCTTCTTCACTCAACAGTTTTTTTCTTTCCCTACATTGCTACCGGTTTCGCGGAGAGTGCGCGCACGTACACCTGCGCGGCATCTGCACAGGTAGTCGTCGGAAACTTCTCAAAGTTCCCCCGGTGCCCCCTTCGGATCAGAAGGGGGCACTCATCATCGGATGAGGGGTGCAGGTACGGCGAGGCGGTCAGGTCCGCAGGTAGGACGCCCCGTTCAGATCCAGGATGCTGCCCGACGCCCAGGTAGCGCCGGGTGAGGCCAGGTAGAGGACAGCGGCGGCTATCTCCGCCGGCCGACCGACGCGGCCGAACGGGCTCTGCCCACGAATTTCCTCGCCACCCGGGCCGGTCAGTTTCTCCTCCTGCCGATCGGTGGCCACAAACCCGGGCGCTACCGAGGTCACCGAGATGTCATGCGGGGCCAAGGCAATCGCCATCGATTGCCCGAAGGCGTGCAGTGCAGCCTTGCTCGCGCCGTAGGCAGGGTAATCGGGCTCCCCGCGAAACGCCCCGCGCGAGCCGATATTCACGATGCGACCCGGGGCTGCGCGGCCGATCATGTGGCCCGCGACGCAGTAGGTCAGGTTGGCCGCCCCCAGCAGGTTGACATCGACCATGCGCCGCCAGACCTGTTGCCAGTCCTCATATGTCACCTCGGCCACCCGGTGCGGGATGCTGACCTCCGGCGCCACAGCGGCATTGTTGACCAGTACGTCAACGCTACCGAGATCGCGTTCGGCGCCGTCAGCAATCTGCCGAACCGCATTCGGATCGCCGAGGTCGCCGGACACCAGAACATGACCGTCACCCGGCAGCAGCGCTAAGGTCTTCTCGGCTTCATCCCTGGCCGAGGCGTAGTGCACGGCGACCCGATCACCCGATGTGGCGAAGGCAACGGCTACAGCGCGGCCGATGCCTCGTGAGGCACCGGTGACCAACACCCCGCGGCTCACCTGAACACCTGCCGATCCAGCGCACTGGCACCAGTTGGTTCGGCGAACGGGGCAGAGCGCGGCGCACAACGACAGTTCATCTTCGTCCTCACGTGGTTGGTCCCACCAGGTTGCACCATCTACTCGCGCTGCGACAGCCGCGTCCACCACGTCCGCCGCGTCCGGTTTCAGTCGGCTTCAGCCGCTGGTCACAGTGGCAGTCACTGATCAGAGTTTCAAGCGGCGATCACATTAGTTGCCAGCAGCACTAACAGAGCCACCCCGAGCACCAGCCGATAAATCACAAACGGCAAGAAACTTTTGGTCTTGATGTAGGACATCAGGAGGGCGATCACTGCCCAGCCAACAACACCGGCCACGACTGTGGCGACCAGGGTCTCGGGCAGTGTGTACGTCCCGGCCTCCCCCCAACTGGAGTACAACTCGTAGAGCCCGCTGGCAAAGACCGCGGGGACTGCCAGCAGAAAAGCATATTCAGCAGCCGCCGGACGGGCGTAGCCTAAAGCCAGCCCGGCGCTGGTCGTGGCGCCGGATCGGGAAACACCGGGAATCAAGGCAAGCGCCTGTGCAAAACCGAGCAGAACACCGTGTCGCGGCGTCAAATCCACCAATTCCCGGTTCTGCCGGCCCCAGCGGTCGGCCGCGCCGAGCAGGATTCCGAAGATGATCAACATGATGGCGATCAGCCAGAGCGAGCGGAATGTGCTGCGGATCGTGTCCTGGAAAGCGATGCCGAGCAGCCCAATCGGCAGCGAACCCACAATGATCAACCAGCCCATCCGGGCGTCCGGATCGCGTCGAGAGACTTTCCCTCGCAGTGCTCCCCACCATTGACCGATGATCCGGGCGATGGCCTTGCGGAAGTAGACGAGGACGGCCAGCTCGGTGCCGATCTGGGTGATGGCGGTAAACGCCGCGCCCGGGTCGACGGCCGAGGGCAGGAATTCGCCGACTATCCGCAGGTGCGCGCTGGATGAGATGGGGAGGAACTCGGTGAGACCCTGTACCAAGCCCAAGATTATTGCCTCGATGAAGCCCACGTGTAGCTACCTCCGGGTCCGTTGTTCTTGGAAACACCCCCTGGGGACAGCTTTGGACCCTGGGTGCTCGTCCAATCTAGCCATTCCCGGTCCGGACCACGAACCTGTGTGTCACTGGTGAATGGGTACCAAATAATCGATGGCCGCGTCCCGGATGGGTCTTTTCCACGACCTGCCACGGTGATGTTTGGGCCGGACGGGGGAAATCTCCAGACCGATTTCCGTTGACCTGCAGCTTTAGGGTTTGCTGGTATGAACGACCAACGAGTATTGAGAAATCGGGGACACCCACAGAATGCACAAAAGGGCACGCAACTACCTGCTTCCATTGCTGACAATTGCGGCGATCACCCTCAGCGCCTGCGCGCAGGCTGAGGATGCACTGCAGGATGCAGATGCGATCCCGCGCAGCACGACCGCTTCCACCGCCTTCGCTGCCAGCTCTGCTGCCTCCCCTTCGGAAACAACGAAGAGCGCTGACCGGTCGACAAGAACTCCGCTGGCAACCAAGACTTCCTCCTCCAGTGAGGCAGCAAGCTCGACTGCTGAATCCACACCCCCGCAAACTCAGAGCGCCCCGCCGCCGGAGTCGAGCACCGAAGCCGAGCCGGCCGCTCCTGTTCAACTCTCTCTGTACTCGCTGGGTAGCAATATTCGGCAGGGGCCAACCACCGACAGTGCCATCGTCGGATCCGCCTACTCGGGTGAGCAGCTACTGGTTACCGACACCGGCCTGGGATGGTTTCAGCTGGTCGACGGCCGCGGATTTGTCTCCGCGACACTGGTGAGACAAGAACCACCGCCGGTCGAACCCGCAGTCGAGCCTGCGCCAAACAGTGACGGTGGCGGTGGTGGCGGTGGCGAGGGCGGGGATCCGGCACCAGCCGCTCCCCCGGTGGCAGATCCGGCACCCGCACCAGCACCAGTACCGGCTCCGGCTCCTGCACCCGCACCGCCACCAGCACCGGCTCCAGCGCCGGCACCGGCACCGGCTGGAAACTGCCCATCAGATCCTGGCGCCTGCAGCTTTCAACAGGGTGGTGATTTCGGCGTGATAGCCGCAATCAATGCCGAACGCGCAGCGGCTGGGCTGCCGACCTTATCGGCTGCCAACTCCTCGGGTTCTCAGTCTTGCGCACTCGCCTCGGCCCAGACCGGCAGTCTCAACCATTGCGGCTATGAAGCCTTGTGGGGTGGCTCATTTGTGCCCGATGCCGGCTCAGTCGTACAAGCCTGGATGGATTCGCCGGGGCACCGTGCCATGCTGCTGAATCCCACGATGACAGCGGTCGCAGTTGGCTATGCCACCAGATCGGATCAATACACGGTGGTGGCGGCCACCTTGAGCTAAAGATTCGTTGCACCACCGAGGTTCTGAACCGAAAAGCCGGAGTGGGTTGTGCTCTGGTACGTCCCCATCGAAGATCAGGTTGGATTCGGTAAATCCGTTTGGCAGCAACAGGTATCCAAGCGTCAACGTGATTTCATGATGACATTATTTCAAGTCGACATTGAAGTTCAGGCCGGTGATGTCGCCTTGGTTATTCAGGCTCACCTGCCCAGTCTGGCCATCGGCGTCCACGAACCCGATCAGTCCCCCAAACTCGGGGTCGATCTCGGCTGGCGAAGGCGCATAGCGAGAGTCGTTGTCAATGACGGTGAAACCGGCTTCGGGGAGCCCCTCAAAGATGAACGTCGCCACCTCGTGACCGACAGCGGGCCGGATACCTACTGGGCAACTGTTACTTTGCCGTCCCGATCGCACTCATCAGCGGAAAGAGATCTTCAGGCCGGAAGTGGGAAACCGGTCAGCGAACTCGTCGTTACCCGGCTCCTCGATCGGCCGGGCGGTCTCGACGCGGTTGCGGAGCAACCTGTTCGACCAACAGCGAAGAACTGCTCGACCAACGAACGGGTCAGGCCGATATTTGGGCGTCGATGGTGGT
>JBBSRY010000288.1:0-4289 GCA_038242595.1 Mycobacteriales bacterium | reverse complement strand
GTCATCGCTCACCACATCGAACTGGAGCAGACTGGGGTGCAGCGACACGCGAGGACTGATGATCCTCTTGTCTGGGTAACCCAGCGTGTCGAGGTGCTCGATCGGTAGCCGGGGAGGGCTAATTTCGGGTCCAAGATCTGGAAGCAGCACGTCACGGTCTGGATCATCCTTTTCTAGCTGGATCTCGTTGATGAGGGTTATCCGGATCCATTCCCCGGGATGCGCACGCAGCACCAGCGGCTGCGCTGAACCATCCACGTCGACACCCCGTCGGTTGCCGGTCGGGTTACCCTCCTCATCGAGTTCATCGAGCCAACTATCGGCGACAGCATAGATCATGCCCCATGGATCGGTGAGTGCACGTCCGGCGTAGAGGTGCTCGATGCGGCGGGCCGCAACCGTGTACTCACGGACTGGTATGGCCTTGTTGTTGCTATCTACCCAAATACCTTCGACTAAAGTTGGGCGTGGCGGGGTGGGCCGGGCCGCTTCGATGGTTTCCACTACCTCCCGCGGACTGTGTCCGGTCCGCGGCAGCGGGGGTAGGACGCTCAGGTTTTGCTCGCTCGGTGCCAGTGCCCGCACCAGTCCCCAACAGCCTAGCCAAAGGTCGTCCATGGCCGCGAAAGCCCAGAGGTGGTCCCCCATGCCGTAAGTCCCGTCGGCATCAGGGTTAATGTCAAGGGTAAAAGCCTCGGAAATTCCCACAGTTTGCTGGTTGACCAAGGGTGAGGCAGGGTTGTGCCAATCCTTGCGCCAGCGCAGTCCGTGCAGCACGAAGCTGTGTTGTTCCTCATGCGAACCTTGAATGAGACGGATTCGGAGTCGTTCCCTGGGATAGCTGTGGATGATTTCGGTGTCGGGATCCCCCGGGTCCCGTGCCGGGTGACCGGGGGTGGGCCTCGGTTCAGGCTCAGCAGCGGTTGCCTCGGGCCCTTCTGGTGTCCAGGGTGATTCTTCGTTGGTATTGCTGGAACTGGAGCTGAACCATGTTGACGGGGCGTCGCCGCGGAAGGTCAGCGGGGCGCTGCGGTAGTTCACGCCCATTGCTCCTGGATCGTCGTCGCCACCAATCTCGTGCGGCGGGTTCAGTGGGTCGCCATCGGAGCGGTAGAGCGGTACGAAGTCCGCGATTGCAAGGCACGCTTCGCGATAGGGTGACAGCTCTGAGTTCTCTGGCGGTAGGACGACGGCCTGTGTCCCTGACCAGGCCGGTGTTGTTTGATCGGGCAGGAACCATCGGGATCCTTGGGGTTCCGCGATGAGGGCAGCAAATAGACCACGCTTCTGGCGGTAATTAGCCAGCAGGTGATCGTGAAAGAAGCAAGGACCAAATTCTTCGTCGACCACCCAGCGGTGTAGGCCGACGTTGCGCGGATGACGGTCTGGTTCGTTGGGTCCGACTGCCTCTTGGCAACTTGCCCCAGCGAGATAATTCCAACCAGTGGCGGAACCATCTGCGGTGAGCACATCAAACTTGACCAGATGGACATGCAATCCACACTCCACTGGCAGAGTTGCAAGGTCAAAATCGTCGGCGGGGAAAGAGACGAGTTCGTTGTGGAAATGCAGCTCGACAATGTCGCCATGGTTGGCCCGAGGGAAGAACGGCTCGGGATGGAATGGCGGAGTCTGTCGGGGCGGCTCAAGACGAGACCGTTGAGCTACCGTACCGTCCGGTGCAAGCGTACTTACCTCCACTCCGATGATGCGGTAATGATGGGCACGGGGGTCGTGCCATCCCTCGGTGTTGTACTTCGCATCTCCATGGCGGACTTCCACGTCGTAGGAGAGTACTCGTTGCTCGGTCAGCCCGGCTTCGGTAGTCCAAGTTCGTGACAAAGTGTCAAGGTCCACGAAGAGGGCTCCGGGATGTGGGTTGGCGATGCAGCCGGGATCGAAGGCTGCCCACTCTTTCGCGGAGTGCATCGGCATCCGCAGCAGCTGCCGTCGTCCACCAACGTCTTCGGTTCGTAGTGCTGGCGGGGGCGGCGATTTTTGTGGGTAGACAGCGTCCATGAACCATGGGAATCCAGGTTGTTCGTTGGTTGATGGCGGAGGTTCTCGTCCAGCCAGCGGTTTTAGCTCCGGGCAGGGGGTGCCGTCGGGGTAGGCGCGGCGCCCGTTGACCAGCCGGTCAAAGCTGCGCCAGAGACCCCACATGCCGTGATGAAAGTGCGGATAGAGATGGCAATGCCAGACCACGTCACCGATTGCCTTCTGCCGACTGCCGGAGCCGTACAAGGGGTCGATCGTTTGAGCGGTTTGCGGGCCGATAGTGATCGAGTCTAATAATTGTGAGCCTCGAGGCTCACCAGGCTTCCATGCCGAGGGCGGAGCGGTATCGGCAGGAACGGCACGCCACTGATGGACGTGCAGGTGGAAGACGTGAGTCTCCTTGACTCCGGCGTGGACCAGCCGAATCCGGGCAGGATCTCCGCGGTAGGCCCGCAGAATCGGGGTGATCGGATCGCTGAACAACCACGAGCTATGGTGTTGCTCTTCTCCGGCCACCCGTTCAAGGAAGGTCCCGTCGGTATCCCGGGCGATCCAGAACACCTCGTTCAGTTCGTCGTCGAGTTCGATTTTCACGGCGGAGAAGTCGATGCCCTGCTGAGCCGGATCCGGTTCGGCCAAAGTTGCTTCTGCGTAGCGGCGCATTTTGTGCGGAAGCCTATTGGGCATTGGCTCGGCCCGATAGGACAGCGGCATTACCGTGTGCTCGCCCACCAGATGGCTGCCGCTGTGGATCTCCGGTTCGTCGTGCATGAAGATCGTGAACTCCCGGAAGCTGCGCTGGACCGTGTCATGATGAAAGTCCACGAACGCCTGATGCTCCACGTTGTGCGTCCCGTCGTCGTCGAACGGGTGCTCGTCGGGTGGGATGACATCGACGTACATCCCGTCATCGACCTCGCTCCCGGACAGCTCATCCCCGGTCTCTGGATCCTGCCACGTGTAGCCCGCTGGTTCGACAACCAAAGCACCGAACAGCCCGTGAACGTTGGTCCCGTGCTCGGTGCCGCGAATGTCGCCCAGATCATTGATGGCCCAGACCCCTTCGTGATCGGTGCGCCAATGGTAAGTCCGCGGACCCTCGCCGAAACCTACGGTGCTGTCGGGAGTCTCGCCAACGTGAGCGCCATCGCCAACACGCACTCCACTGCCGGATGCTCCGTCGCAGTCCACGCCACCGAGGCCTTCTCCCTGCAAATGCAGCCCAACGTGGCGGCCCCGGATCTCGTTCTCCAGCCGTACTTCCACGGTGTCCCCCGCACAGGCGCGCAAGACCAGCGGGCGGATCAAAGGAATCGGCTTGAGAGGGTTGTACCGGTCGTACGGTGGTGCGTGTTCGTCCGTGAATTGCCCGCCCCGGTGATCGTTGAGCATCAGCTGGCGGACCCGCTGAGGGCTCAGAACACCCGCCGGTAATGTGGCGATCATGAGGTCGTAGGCACGGTCTACCGTTGCGAGCCTGGTGGCGATGGCCATCTCGGCACTTTTTAGGGCCTGTTGCCAGGAAAGCCGCCATTGCTGCAGGACCAAGGGGTCCGCGACGAGCTTGGTGGTCTGTCCTTGGGTGAGTTCGCTCAGGGCTAGGGTCACTTCGTCGATGGTGGCTCGATAGTTCTGCCGGGCCGCACGTCCTCGAGGGTCCAGGCGCTCTCCACGGGCGTCGCGGTCCTCACGGCCGCCCCGGTCCTCTTCCCCGCCAAACTCGGCCAGAAGGGGGTGATCACTGGGATTTCCACTGGCAAGCTTTGTACGCATGCGCATGACCCGCTCCAGCCCGTCGACCACCAATTGGATGAGCTGACGGCGGCGATGCAGACGCGGCAGTAATTTATCGTCCGCATCCCACTGCTCTGAAGCGAACCGCAGCAATGGACGGTACGCCTGCAAAGTGAAAAGCATCCCGTTGGGGTCATGGTCCCCGTCTTTGGTATAGACGATCGGCAACGATAACGCTACGACGTTGTAAGTCCGGGAAGTCAACATGGAGTACCTCGCAAGGATCAAGTAGTAGCAATGGGCAACGACCGGAGCGCGATCAGCACCCCCAACAAAAGCAACGCGAACCCAGCCGGCATGACCAGGCGTCGCCCCCACGACACAAGACGTTCTGCGGCCATCACCACGGTCAGTACGACCATGACGGGCAGCGCCGCGGCGCCGACAGCTAGGGAAACTGCCATTAGCGCCCAGCAGCAGCCGACGCAGGACACCGCATATGAGGAGCTGAGCGTGGCCAGCTCCACCGCTGGGCTTCGACGCCCACTCCAGTGCGC
>JBBSRY010000287.1:0-4294 GCA_038242595.1 Mycobacteriales bacterium | reverse complement strand
TCTCCGCAGGGCTGCTTCAGCCGTTCGCGGTTCTCGTGGTCCTCGCCCCTCTCGTAATTGTCATCGGGAACACACGTTCTATCTGGCTTCGTTTCGCTGCCTCCGTAACGGCCATGGCAATCGCCATGGCACCATTGATCATTGCTTCGCAGTCACAGCGCGGGCAGGTGCACTGGATCCCTGAGGCAACCCTTGTGCATGCGCTTGGCATACTCTTCAACTTGGTGAGTTATCAGGTCGGGTCCGTTACCGGGACGCTGGGCTTGCTGGTCGCCATTTTGTTCATCATTGTTGTGGCAGCCCCATTGATAATCGCGTTGCGGGAGTCCGAAGCCCTTATCTACAGCAGGTCGAGAGGGTTGCGCGGCTATGGGTTTGCGGTGGCACTCTATCTCGGACCATGGCTCGCCCTACTGGCCGCATCCCTCATATTTTTCCCTGTGCTGATCAGCCATTACCTGATGCCATCAACAGTTGGGGTAGCCCTACTGTTCGGTGCAGCTGCCAATGCTCTTGCTCGCTTCCTGGCTGACAAACAACGCCCCCGTCCCGTCCGCGCTGGAATTGCCGCCGCCGCTCTGCTCGTTGCTGCTCAGCTCTCTTTGGTCGCTCCATCCACTGTGCGATTTATCGTCGATCCCGTGTGGCAAGATAATTTCCCCGGGCTTGTCTCAGACTTGCAGTCACGGATAGCAACTGGCGATGTGATAGCTATTGCCCAAGGCTATACCCAATCTGGCTTTGCAACCGGTATCGCCTTCTACACTGACGATGTAAATAATGAAAGTGATATTCTTGATCGTTTGCCCAAGGGTACACAGCCGCGTGTGGATCTTCGGATTGTAACGTCAGGCAGCCCTTTGAAGACAACCCAATTACGGGTACCGGGAAAGGGCGCTATTTGGATGGTTCGGCTCGCTGGCAACCCACATCCTCAGTTTGGCAAAGATGAACTCATCACGCTCGGATGCAGAGCCACCTCCTTCAAATTGGTGCACCGGTATTCGCAGGATCGACTGGAAAAAGTAATATGTCGCCGATGACGAGCCATGGAGCCAGAAGGCTTCTGCTTTTTGGACTGGCGTCGACCCGAGAGAAGGGACCCGAGAGAAGGGACCCTTGTTAGTTAATTAATGAGACCATCGTTTTGCAGGGGGATGGTCTCATGTTCGGAAAGAAGCGCACAGAATTACACTCAGTAGTCCAGGCCGTCGCTCGGGTGTTATCAATGATTACGTCAATGCTCATCCTTCGGTGACGGCCATTTGCGTATCACTGATGATAACGTCCCTGTGTTGGGCGCGCTCGAATCAGAGCCAGACTGGGTCACCAATCAGGCCACGCCTGGGAAAATCATTGTCGGCGAGCTCGGTGAGATCAAGGCTTTCCTGATTGTACGGAGGAGCCAGGTGAGGGACTATCTCGATGTGGCCGCGCTATCTGACCGGTACGGCATCGATTATGCCGCCCAGGTGTTGTTAAGGATCGACGCCTACTACACCGACCAGACCAAGGATGGGTCACCGGTTTCCTCGCAGCTGGTCCGACAGCTGGGAGCTGTCCGGCCGACTGACGAATCGTCAGTCACACATTTGGGCACCTACAAGGGGCTGGATCACAGCTGGGCGGACTGGAGCCGGGTCACCCAGGTCTGCGGCCAGGTAGCCGCCTGGATGGTCGAGCGGGACTCGGACTGATGCTGAGGTTTCGGAACCTGACAATCACGCCGGACGATCCGGTCGAGCACTGGGGATTCGAGGGCCTGCTGGCGGCCACCGAGCGCGGTGAGATCTCGGACTGGTCGCGGATAGTGGCGACGATCCGGAACGATCCCTGGGGTGAGGTTGCCCAGACCCTCGCAGAAGTGTTCGAGGTGGCCGAAGACGTTGGTGTGGTGGCGGTATTGCGCCGCGCCCTGGACCGGGCACGGACGGAGATGGCGGCAGCCGAGCGGCGTCAGGTGGCGGAAAGTATCCAGTTGTTGGTGGCCAGGTCGGGCCTGACTCGGGCCAGCTTTGCCGAGCGGATTGGTACCTCTCGTTCCCGGCTTAGCACCTACACCTCCGGAAAGGTGACGCCATCGGCGGCCCTGCTGGTCAGAATGCAGCGGCTTGCCGATAGCAGCGGTCGCGGTGATGATGGAGATGCTCGTCCCGGACGCGCCGATGAGTCGTCCCACGGCCGTTAGCGTCGGTTGGCGAACTTGCGCCACAACCGGAGCGGCAGCAGTCCGATCAGCGGGGCCCGCTTGCCCAGGTCGCTGGAGTCGCGCCGGTCAAAGGCGGCAGCGTAGCGGCGGGCCTCCTCCGCGGTGGGGTAGACCTTGCTGCCCAGCTCGCCGCAGCCGCGGCTGCACTCCCAACGCATAATCCGCCCGTCGGTACGGAAATTGATCCGGTGACCGATCACCCGACATGTCAGCATGATGGCAACGCTATCGCGGCCGGTTTGCTCACTCGGCCGGATTGCTGTTCTCCTCCGGCGTGCTGCCGGGATCCGCGCGGTCTCCGGAGCCGGCCCCGCCTGAGTCATCCTCACTGGACTCCTCACCCTCGGCATCTGCCACGGTCAGCGGCATCGCGATGTCCTCCAACTTCTGGCCCTCGGCCTTGATCCCGTACATCAGTTCGACCACACCACCCACGGCCATCACGGCCGCGGCGATGTAGAAGCCGAGGGCGACCTGGCCGCGGTCCCCGGAATTGATAAACCGGCCGAACAGCAACGGACCGGAGATGCCGCCAATGGCCGTACCCACCGCATAGAAGAAAGCGATTGCCAGCGCCCGGGTCTCCATCGGAAAGATCTCGCTGACGGTCAGATAAGCAGCGCTCGCCCCGGCGGAAGCCAGGAAGAAGCACAGCACCAGGACAATCAGGAAGGTCCATTCCCCGCCCGCCTCGGTGACGAAGAGAATGGCCAGAATCACGGCGATCACCGCCGACCCGAGGTAGGAGATGGAGATCATCGGCTTGCGGCCGACAGTGTCAAACAGCCGGCCAAGGATCACCGGCCCGGCGAAGTTGCTCAGCGACCAAACGATCACGAACAGCGGCACCAGGCTCGAAGAAACGTGATAGAAACCGTTCAGCAAGGTGCCGAGGTTAAAGGTGATGCCGTTGTAGAGGAAGGCTTGGCCGATAAATAATGCCAACCCAAGTACGGCGCGCTTCGGGTAAAGCTTGAACGCCACCTTGGCGATCTCGGTAAAGGGGATGGCTTTGCGCTGGCGTACCCTCAGTGTCCCCTCGGCCTCTTCAAGCTCCTGGCCGGTCTCTTCGCGGATCTCATCCTCGATGCCGCCGACTATTCGCTCGGCTTCCTCCTCCTGGCCGTGGATGAACAACCAGCGCGGACTCTCGGGCACATGCCGTCGGACTACCAGCACGAAGATGCCAAGCACGGCGCCAATACCGAAGGCGACCCGCCAGCCCAGGTCCTTGGGCAAGATGTTCTCGTTCAACAACAGCAGGGCACCGGCTGAGCCGGCCGCCGCGCCAAGCCAGTAGGACCCGTTGATGATCAGGTCGACCCGGCCGCGGACTCGGGCCGGGATCAGCTCATCGATGGCCGAGTTGATTGCGGCATACTCCCCGCCGATCCCCGCCCCGGTGAAGAACCGGGCCAGGTAAAAGTACCAAGGTGCGAAGGAGAACGCCGTTGCCACGGTGGCGACCAGGTAAATCACCAGCGTCCACATGAACAGCTTCTTCCGGCCGAGCCGGTCGGTGAGGTGGCCGAAGAACAGGGCTCCCAGACACGCACCGACGATGTAAATGGCCGCCGCCAACCCGATCTGAGCGGCGTCGATGTCGATGCCGCTGCCCTTCTCGGTCAGCCTGGCTGCCACGTTGCCGACCATGGTCACCTCGAGGCCGTCCAGAATCCAGACGCTGCCGAGGCCGATCACCACCCGCCAGTGGAAGCGGGACCACGGCAATCGGTCGAGCCGGGTCGGCACCTGAGTAGTGATAACTCCGGTCTCGACGTCGCTGCTCATCGTTGCCACCTTTCTCTAACGACCAGGTCACGTGCTGGGTCGGCCGGCAGGAGTCTGCTGACGGCTACCGGTTGGCCAGAAAAAACCTAGCACTCGGCGGCGGCATCGGTGAGCATCCGAGCACGGCCTGTCCCATCTCACTACATCGGGTGCACCGTTGGCGGGGTGTGAAACTCGTCGGCAGCGCACGTGAGTTCGATGGTCACTTGTACCCAATTCGGCGCGTCCTACACGCGGCGGTCCAGGGGTTGTGAGTACGCCCTGCTGGCGGGTATTTTTCTCAAGTCCCGGTCC
>JBBSRY010000286.1:0-4314 GCA_038242595.1 Mycobacteriales bacterium | reverse complement strand
GGCCTGGTGTGCTGGGGAGAGCGGGAATCGCCTCTGCGTCCGGGCTGGGGTTGGTCACCGCCACAGTGTGCCACGAGTGATTGGGGAAACTCAATCACTTGGAGGGTACGGTTGTGGGGTGCCGGATGCCGAACCCAAACAGACCCTGCCGGGGGATGGCGATGACCGGCCGCTGGCTACCGATGACCGGCCGCTGGCTACCGATGCGGAACGCAAAGCACTGGCCAGCGTACTGCGGCTGAAAATTCTGCGAATGTGTCTGTATGAGGGGCTGACCAACCGCCAAATCGCCCTCAACCTTGGGAAAAACCCCGCCAGCAGCCTGCATCACGTACGAACGTTGGTGAGCAACGGCTTCCTGGCGGCGCAACCGGTCAGGCGTGGCACCAGGGGAGCCCGCGAGGTGCCCTATCGAGCCACCAAGAAATCCTGGCGGTTGCGGTATCCGGAAGGCGATGGCGGTTCGATGTTGCTCCTGCAGACCTTTTTGGAGGAGATAAAAGGCCTCCCTTCGGAAGAACTGCAAACCAGTCGACTGGGGCTAACGCTGACATCAGAACACCGCAAAGAATTCGACGACCGACTCCATGAACTCTTGAATGAGTTCGCATCTCGCCCCCCGGATCCGGACGGGCAGCGTTTGTCGGTCTTTTTGGCCATTCACGTGGGGCGCTGGGACTCCGCACACGCCCGGGCGGAGGCGGAACGTTCAGCTCAATGAGCAAAATGTCCCGCTGAACGGAAAATCGCTGGCCAGACGTGGCACTCTGGAATACATATGACAACCAATGACCTCGAAACAGACAACCTCGGCTTCGACGAGGGCACCCAGGGTGACCGCGAGCTCTCCGACCGCGCGGCCCTGCGCCGTATTCAGAGTCTGTCCACCGAACTCCAGGACATCACCGAGGTCGAGTACCGCAAACTCCAGCTGGAACGGGTCGTGCTGGTGGGAGTGTGGCCCAGTGGTAGCGCTGTTGAGGCCGAAGCCTCGATGGAGGAGCTCGCGCGCCTTGCAGAGACGGCCGGCTCGGTGGTCCTGGACTCGATGATCCAACGTCGGGACCGGCCGGATGCGGCTACCTATATCGGCTCCGGCAAGGTCAAGGAACTGCAGATCATCGTGGATGCGAACGGCGCCGATACGGTGATTTGCGATGGTGAACTCTCGCCCAGCCAGCTTCGTAAACTCGAGGAGCAGCTCAACATCAAGGTCGTCGATCGGACGGCGCTGATCCTGGATATCTTTGCTCAGCACGCTCGCAGCAAAGAGGGTAAAGCCCAGGTCGAGCTTGCCCAGCTCAACTACATGGTCCCGCGTCTGCGGGGCTGGGGTGACGCGCTGTCTCGTCAGGCTGGTGGCCGGGTAGCGGCCGGTGCCGGAATCGGTTCGCGTGGTCCCGGTGAAACCAAACTTGAAATTGACAAACGGCGGATTCACAAACGAATCGCGATCCTCAAAGCCGAGTTGGCAGCCATGAGGGTCATTCGTGACACCAAGCGCTCACAGCGCAAAGCCAATTCGGTGCCCTCAGTTGCGATTACCGGGTATACGAATGCGGGCAAATCGAGTTTGCTGAACAGGATCACCGACGCCGGGGTGTTGGTCGAGGACGCATTGTTCGCCACCCTTGATCCGACGACGCGCAAACACCGGACCAACGACGGGCGGCTGTATACGCTCACCGATACCGTCGGTTTTGTCCGGCACCTTCCCCATCAACTGGTGGAATCCTTCCGCTCGACGCTGGAAGAAATTGCGGACTCGGATTTGATGCTGCACGTCATTGACGGCTCGGCCGAGCGGCCGGAGGACCAGGTCAGCGCGGTACGCGAAGTGCTGGAATCCATTGATGCCGGTCAGGTGCCGGAATTGCTGGTGGTCAACAAGATCGATGCCTCCGACGAGGTGTCCCTGGCTCGGTTGCGGCATCTGTTGCCCCATGCACTGTTCGTCTCGGCTCGCACGGGTGAAGGCGTGGAGGAGCTGCGGGCGGTCATTGCAGAGATGCTGCCCAACCCGGCGGTGGAAATCGATGTCCTACTGCCCTATTCCGAGGGAGCCCTGGTGGGTCGGATTCACACCGAGGGGACGGTGCTCACCCAGGAGCACACCGAGGGCGGCACCAGGGTGCAGGCCAGGGTGCAGCCGAATCTGGCCGGACTCCTGGACGAGTTCACCGCCATCAGGTAGCTGTGGGAATGTTGCTGTGAGACCAAGCCGGGTACCCTGGAGCTACGAACTACGATCGAGGCGGTTCAATGCCGCGGCGATATATCTAGGAGGTCCTTTGTCATGACTGGTTTTGGCGCATGGTGGCATTGGGTCATCATCCTGATTCTATTTGTTCTACTTTTCGGAGCCAAGAAGTTGCCCGATGCTGCCCGCGGTGTCGGCCGGTCATTGCGAATCCTCAAAGCTGAGGTCGGGGCGATGAGCGATGACAAGAAGGAAGCCACCCCCAGTGCCGAAGCACCGCCGGTAGCGCCGGTGGTAACTCCGATGCAACAGGCTCCGGCCGTCACCCTGGCAACACCTTCAGTTCTGGCTCCGGCGGCAGTGGAACCGATTCAGCCGGTTCAGTCGATCCATCCAGCGCAGATCACCGTCAACGGACGTCCGGTCGACCAGAACTGATCAGCTTTGGACAGCGATTTGCTGCACAGGAAAGCCCCCGAACCAATTCCGTTCGGGGGCTTTGCTGTGTGTAAACAGGTGATGCGGGACTCGGAGAAGCACTGACCTGACACAGACCGGGGGAGATCCACCGGGCGGCGGCCGGAATGACGGTCAAGAGCGCGCGAAAATCTCGCCGTCACCGGCAAGATCCGGCCGAACTCCGGCCGGACACCTCCAATTTTCGCAGATGCTGGGAAACGAGCAGGGAGCGACTGTTAAATCGCTGGCGCCCAGCCCGCCGTCAGAGCGTCAGATCTTGCGAAGGACAGCCACCACTTTGCCCAGGATCACTGCGTCATCCCCGGGGATCGGGTTGAAGGCAGGGTTGTGCGGCATCAAGAACACATGGCCGTCCCGGCGCCGATAGGTCTTTACAGTTGCCTCGTCGTCAATCATGGCAGCTACAATCTCGCCGTTCTCGGCGACCGACTGTTGTCGGATCACCACCCAATCACCATCAGTGATGGCAGCTTCGACCATCGATTCGCCGACCACTTTGAGGAGGAACAGGGTTCCTTCCCCGACCAGTTCCTTCGGCAGTGGAAAGACGTCTTCGATGACTTGCTCGGCCAACAAAGGACCGCCGGCAGCAATGCGACCGACGACCGGCACATACGACGGTGTCGGACGGTTGGCCCATTCCTCGGTGGTCTCCTCCATCGGGCGAACATCCATGGCACGCGGGCGATTGGGATCTCGGCGCAGCAAACCCTTCTTCTCCAGAGCCTTGACCTGATGAGCCACCGAAGACGGAGATTTAAGCCCGACGGCGTCACCGATTTCACGTACGCTGGGCGGGTATCCGCGCTTGGTGACGGATTCGCGGATGAACCGAAGAATCTTGCGCTGCCGAGCGGTCAAGACCACAGGGGCATTATTGTCATCGACCTCGGTTCGCTCGGCCTGTTCTGCTTCGACTTCCTCGATGTCGTCGGAATCGCGTGCATTGTCGGACCCCTGTGCTAGCGGCGTCTGCGTTGGATCAACCATGAATTCAGCTCCGGTCCTGTTCTGTCGGCTGGTCGGTGGCTATCGGCAATGTCGCCGCTTCTGGCATACGAACAGCGATTTCAGTTGGTCCGATCATAAGGCTGCAAAGGTCACAATTCAAACATTCGTTCGACCAACACGCCGGTCACTATTCCCGTTGTCGGTGCGAGGGTGTACAAATCGTGCAAGCGTTCGATAGAACGTTCGTTCGAGATTCGACCAGCTGTTCGGCTCTGATCTGCTTCCCGGATCGGGCGGATCCGGCGGCGGGTGCTTCGACCGAAGAGGACGAAAGTAGCCCGGCTGCACGAGAGCAGCGGGTAGCGAAGGAAAAGAGGTCCGTGATGAATGTTCGTGAAGCGGTTGTTGGCAGTGTTGATTCCACCGAGGGTCGGTCCCGTGTTGCCGCTCGCCCCAGTGTCCGTGCCGGGGGCGCCGAGATCCAGACCAGCCCGGGTGTGCGGCGTCGTCCCCGGGTGGCGAACCGGCACCGACCGGCAACCGCTCCGATGCCAGTGGGGTCCAGCCAGGGTGTTGCGGCCGGTTGCGCCGAACAGACCTACGAGTTCCAGGGCTATCGAATGGACCGATGGGCGCGATTGGCGGTGACGGGGAGTGTTCTGGTGGCCGGCCTGATTCTGCTG
>JBBSRY010000285.1:0-4317 GCA_038242595.1 Mycobacteriales bacterium | reverse complement strand
TATTGCCGGCGGCGATGAGACCGCGTTGAACACCAGAGCGGCTCAAATGGCAGCCAAGATGAAGGCAGCCTTTGACGCCGGGGCGGCCGGCTACCTGCTCTGGCGGGTCACCAAAACCAGCACCGACCAATACGACATCACATTGAACAGCAACGATCCGGTGCTCAGCGCGATGGCCGAGGTGGCCGCCACGCTCAACTAGCCGCTGTCAACAGATTTCTTCAGGACGGGCGTATCCGGGACCACAGCGATCTGAGCCGGCCCCCCGGGGTCGCCGCAGTGGCGAAGGATTGACACCCGCCGGCCGGGCAGAGACTGCAGTCAGTCCCGGCCCGGAAGTGTTCGTGCGCTTCGCGTTCGTGCCCACAGGTACACAGGTCATGCTCGCGACTGGTCATTTCACCATTTCCGACTAGATCCACCGCCGGGGTCGAGCCGAATCTGAACCAGATCCGGATAGTTTCCACCGTCGCAACGTGGCCGATATCGAAGATGGCCACCGCCGGGCACCATTGTGCCATTACGGGGCGAGGGTGAAACCAATGAGAAGGACCGCGGGGCCAGAGACAGCCGCTAACAGAAGCTCAGCCGCTTTCGGTGACATCCGTCCGAGGTCTCACCAAATGACCAAAAATGGCCGTCAGCGCGCGGCCGGCCGACTCATCCAAGTGGTCGCGAAGATATGCGCTGACCCGTTCGGCGTGCAGTTGCGCTGTATCCTGAACCACGCATCTACCGGCGTCGGTCAGCACCACAATCACTACTCGCCGGTCCAGTGGCGCAGCCTCCCGGATCACCCAACCCTCCTCCTGCAGGCGCTCGACCTTCCTCGACAAACCTGGCTGCGAGAGGGTCACATGATTGAGAAGGCTCTTGATCCGCAGGTGACCGCCCGCTGCTTCCAGCGCGAAAAGGATGTCGTAGGCCATCAGATCCAAGTACCCGTTGGCGTCCAAATCTGCCGCCACCTGTCTGGCGACCTGAGCGTGCACGCTGCATAGTCCGTGCCAAGCCCGTTCCAGGCTAGACGCGTCATGGGCTGCGGCTGCTGCACTCAATGGACTATCCTCCAGGTTGGGTTCGATTCGCTCAGATCGGCAGAGGGGATTCGGGTTCGACTACACAGAGGTTTGGAAAATTTGTCGATCCCACCCGGATGGGTGCACAACCAACCTGGACGTGTGATCACCTTTTCCATTCCAATGGTGGTAACCAGTGCTCGCACCTGGGAAGATTGGAGAATGACCAAGACGCCTTCGCCGAGCCCTGGCGAAGCCGCTCGCCTCGGCGCCCTGGCAGCACTCAACATTCTGGATACTCCTGCAGAGAGCAGGTTCAATGATTTGACCGCCCTGGCCGCCCGATTGTGCCCCGCCCCGGTGGCGGTGGTCAGCCTGATCGACAACGACCGGGCCTGGTTCAAATCTCGCTTCGGCGTTGAGTTCCTGCAGATTCCCCGGATCGAGTCCTTCTGCGCGCACGCCCTGCTGACACCGGATGTCTTCATCGTTCCAGACGCAGCAACTGACCCTCGATTTGCCGACTACCCGGTCGTAACCGGCGAGCTGGGTATCCGGTTTTATGCCGGGGCGCCGCTGATTTCAGGAGACGGCCTCGCCTACGGCGCGTTGTGCGTGTTGGACACCGAGCCGCGAAATCTTACCGAGCAACAGCAGCACGATCTGGTCATGTTGGCGCGTCTGGTGATGCGTGAATTCGAAGCCGGCCAACGTCAGCATGAACTGGAGGTGAACCTGCGCGCGAAATCCATGGCCGAGGAGGCCCTGCGGGAAACCCAGGAACTGCTACAGGGCATTCTCGACAATGCGGACGCGATGATTTCCGCCAAAGACCTGGACGGCCGATTCGTTCTGGTCAACCGCGCGCTTCAGGAGGCCGTTGGCAAACCGGAGGGTGACTTGCTGGGCAAGACCATCTTTCAGATCTTTCCCGAGCAGATCGCCGGTCAGCTCGACAACAAGGACGACGTGGTCGCCACGACCGGCCGACGGCAGGTGTTCGACGAAGAGATACGACAAGCCAGCGGTCAGTTGCTCAGTTTCCGCACCACTAAATTTCCGCTGCTGGATGCAGCGGGCAAAACCATTGCCGTGGGCGGAGTTTCACTTGATGTCTCCGAGTCCGGCAATGTAAGACGGGCGTTGGCCGAGTCCGAGCAACGCTGGCGCGCCCTGGTCGAGGCCTCCCCCAGCGCCGTGATGGTGATCTCTGCCAACGGTTTATTTCGGTACGCAAACTCGCGCGCCGCCGACCTGTTCGGGGTGGCGCAGGCGAGCGAGCTGATCGACAAGACGGCGCTGGACTTCATCTCAGACCTTAATGTCAAACAGTCCCGGCAGTGGTTTCTCCAAATTCTTGCTGACGGACCGCCGCCCGGAGGTGAAACCGTGCGACTGAAACGCCCGGACGCGAAGCAGGTGATCATCGAATGTCATGCCGGGGTGCTGACCTACAACGGTGAGCCTGCGGTTCAGTTGGAAATGCGGGACATCAGTTCTCAAGCCGCAGCATTGAGCGAGTTACGCCAATCGGAACGGCGGTTCCGGGCCGTCTTCGACCAGAGCCCGGTGGCGATGGCGTTGTCGGATGAAGATGGACTGTGGGTGGAGGTGAACGATGCCTTCGCGTTATTGCTCGACTTCGATCGAGAACGCCTCCTCGGTTCCTCGGCCCTGGAATTCGCCCATCCGGAAGATCACATTCTCATCTCCGGTTCCGAACAAGGGCAGTTGGACAGTCCGGATGGGGTGCTGCGGATGGAGGTGCGGTTCGTTCGTCCGCAGGGCGGAATCCGTTGGGCCTGGCTCAGCATCACTCCCACCGACGGTCCCCACGGTGAGAAATGGACACTGGCGATCGCTCAGGATGTCACCGAGCGCAAACTCGCCGAAACTGCACTGCGAGAATCGGAGGAAGACCTGGCGGCGATCGCCGCCGTAGCTCGTTGCGTGCAAACCGGCGCGGATTTCCGCGCCGTCGTGGTCTCATCCCTGATGACGTTATCCGGCGCTTCGACGGCTGTACTACTGGAGGCCGGGACCAATGACGACCTGGTGGTGACCGCAAGTGCCGGGATTGCCGTCATCGGTAAAACTCTGAGCCTGAGCGAGAAGTCAGTCAATGCGCAGGTCTGGCGCACCGGTCGACCTCTCTTTCTCGCCGATGCCGACGAGAGTCCTTTAGTCGACCACCAATTGCTGTCGATGGACGATTCGACAAGTGTGCTGTGGCATCCCATCGTTGTCGATGGAGTGGTCCTTGCCATGCTCAACGCCACCTGGCGGGAACGGATGCCAGGCCTGAGTCATCGTGCGGTTCGGGCCGCGTTGATGATTGCCGATGAAGCGGGGGCATCCCTGCATGCGGACGCGTTGCGCGTCGAGTTGGAACGGGCGGCCACGACCGACCCATTGACCGGAGCGCTGAATCGACGCGCCTGGGAGAGCCGAGTGCGCACCATGATGACCGAACTCACCGCAACCGGGGGAACATTCGCGGTGGCGTTAATGGACCTGGACTTTTTCAAAAAGTTCAACGACACCCATGGGCACACCGCCGGCGACCTCGTCCTGCGTGATTTCAGCGCAAATGTGGAGCGCTACATTCGCGATGGCGATCTTTTTGCTCGCTGGGGCGGCGAGGAGTTCATCCTGGCGCTGCGTGAGGGTTCCCCGCAGCAGCTTGATCAGCTGATCAACCGAATCCGGGACGGTGTCCCCTTCGACCTGACCTGCTCCATTGGCCATACGACCTGGGATCGTCAGGAATCCATCGGAGCGTGCATCAGCCGTGCCGACGCGGCCCTCTACGACGCCAAACGAAGTGGCCGCGATCAGGTTGCCGATCGCTGAGACCGTTCGGGCATCGGTAGGGTGGGAACCCAACCGGGAGGATCAGCCTTGCTCGAAGAACTTGGCACCATTGGTATCTGGCGGACGGCCGGCCTGCTCGATCCGGCGATCGCGGCCGGCTTGGAAGATCTGGGATATGGCGCGATCTGGATCGGCGGCTCACTATCGGGTGGCCTGGGATTGGCGCAGGCGATGCTCGAGGCGACGCGCACCATTTCGGTGGTGACCAGCATCGTGAACATCTGGTTCGACCCGGCCACACGGGTTGCCGCCTCCTATCAACGGCTGGAAGACAAGTTCCCCGGTCGTGTTGTCCTCGGAAACGGCGCAGGTCATAGAGAAGCCACCGGCCCAGCTTACGTGAATCCATATGAACCGGTGGAACGTGAAATTGACGCACAGGACCTGGCAGGCGTCACGCCCGAACCGAAGGTGCATGCCGCTC
>JBBSRY010000284.1:0-4323 GCA_038242595.1 Mycobacteriales bacterium | reverse complement strand
GAGTCGCCGGCGGTGACGGGATCGACTCGGTAGCGAAGGTCTGCTCGGCACTGCTTGACCCCACGCCCGTGGACGCACTGATTTCTGACGTGGGCGCCATTGTGGTCTGCTCGGCGTCGGGCACTGAGCATCCGGCGCGCAGAATCGCGGCCATCAATGTCAACCACGTTCGTCGAGAGGAACCAGACCGGCGGGGATGAAGACTCACTGAGAACTACACGGTTCTTGCTGCGTTTGACTGGAGTCGGAGGCGCCCACGGTCAAATCGGCCGCCGGACCGTCGATGGTCCACACCACGGTCCACCCGATGCAGTCGCTGGGCAAGTCCGGCGGCGCCGACTCGATGCTCTGTTGGGAAATGAATGACAGGGTGACTTGAGCTGATCCGGCATCATCGGTGGCGATCTGATGCACGAGTCCGTCAGTATCGGACGTGGTGGCGTAGGCCAGGCGGAAATCCGCCTCACTCAGCGGCTTGGTCACGGTGGCCGCATACGCGGCATAGTCCCCGGTGTTGATGGCCTGAAAATGCCTGGTGAGAAGTGAATCAATGTCTGCGCTCAACGCAGCTACCGAGGCAGTCTGCGAGATTTGCACCAACTCGGCATCTGTCGGCCCACTGGCGGCGACACCGTCACCCGACGGATCAGCGGGTATGTTGCCAGAAGTTAATGCATCCGCGACCGGGACCCGCTGCGCCAACCCGACCAGATAGGCTCCGCCGACGCCGAACCCGATGATGACCGCAAGGACCACCGACAGCAACAACACGCGGTGCCGGGCGCGGTCACTCTCGACGATGGACAAGAACCAGCCTCTCTGTTCCGGCGAACATGTCCGGGGGTCTCAGGCTAATCGAGCCCGGTCAACCGGCGCCGCGGCAGCGAATCAGGTTGTTGCGACAAAGCAGAAAGAATTCAGCCGACCTGGTGCAGCCAGGTGACAGCAGAACCCTCGCCGGCGCAGCGGAACGCTTCCAGCTCGGCGTCGACATCCGATCCCAGCGCTTCGGTCAACGCATGTCGCAGCGCGTCAGTGCCGGGATGCTGCACCATTAGACTGCGAATCTGATCCTCGCCTATGACAACATCGCCATTGGCCGCCGTTTTGGCCCGCCAAATTCCACGTCCGGGAAGATGGCAAATTCGTTCGCCGTCCTGTCCAAGACTCGGGTCCTCTGTCACTTCGAAGCGAAGCATCGCCCAGGAACGAAGTGCGGCAGCCAGTTTCACACCGGTACCCCGCTCACCCTCCCAGGCCGCTTCTGCCCGCAGTTGACCAGGGGCTGCCGGCTGCGCTGTCCAAGACAGTGACACCCTCACCCCGAGTACACCCGCGAGCGCCCATTCGACATGCGGGCAGATCGCCGGCAATGCCGAATGCACGTAAACCACACCACGAGAACTCATCATTCACCTCCGATTCCACTCTGACGTCTTCCCCAACGCAGATGGCAACGGCAAGCAAAGTCTCGTTTATCTTGATGCTACTACTGATGAAATTGTGCTTAGTGATCTTATTGTGCACTGTGGGACCGGTGATAAGCCAGCCTCAGTGACAGGCTTCGAGTGTTCTGGCAACTATTTCCGAGTACAGGGCAGCTCCGTCTGCACGTGGATGCACGCCGTCCGGTCCGAGCAGGCTTTGATTGGCGGTGATTTCTGTGTGCCAGTCGGCCACACACGTAAGCGGTCTGGCGGCGGCGGCGGCGGCCAAGTTGTCGTTGATGGTGTCCTGCCAGTCACGGTCCTCGAAGGTGTTGACCAGCACGATCACGCGGTCCGGTCCGGCTGGAGCAAGAGCAGCAAGAATCTCATTGACGCCGGCGGCCCCGTTGGTACCCAGCCCGACGAGCAAATACGGCCGCAGCCCGCCGGCGTCCTGGCGCTGTTGCAGCACGGCCCCCAGGTCCCAGACCTGGCGGCTGACTACTGCATCGATGTCGACACCGGGCAGTCTGCTCAGAAGTTGCGGGGCCGAACCGAGCATGACCGAATCGCCGATGGCGGTGACCTGGTCGCCGGTGGCGGGCGACCAGGCGGCCGGCGGCGGGTCCACCGGCGACGGGTCCGCGGGCGGCGGGTCGAGCGATGCATCCGAGGTGACCGGCGCTGGGGTAACTGCGGCAATCGTGGTTTCCGCCGCAATTTCGACCGACTCCGGGGCTGTCGAAGCAGATGTGCCGGTTCCTGTCCGCGGCGTTCTGGATTCAGGCGGGGTAGAACCGGATTCATCGGCCCCTGGTTCGCCATGTCCGGGGCGACCCCCGGGCATGGACCCCTCGGGATGGCTATCGGATGTATCGGCGGCACCTCTGTCCGGTCCAGCATCGGCTTCAAACGGCGCGAGGACCAGCTGGGCCTGAGCGACAGCCAGCTGACCAGCTTCAATTTGCAATTCGAGAGTGGTTTTCGTCGGGGCGATCACCACGCCGCAAGCCGCGGTCAGCGCCGCCGCAGTGAAGATGGTTGACACCCCCCAGGCCAGCGAACGACGAGTTCTTGGCGTGTCATTCTGACCAGAAAGCTGCACTCGAATCCGTTGGCAGTACCCAAGGAATCCGTATCGACGGATGGGATTCTCCAGTAGGCGCCAGGAAATATCGGACAGAAGCAGGCTGGCCGCCACCGCCGCCGCAGCTCCCCATTGATCGGGCCACTCGGACGGAAGAACCCGCGCCGCGATGACCAACATCGGCCAATGCCATAGGTATAGCGAATACGAGCGGACACCCATCCAACGCATCGGCCCTAATGTGAGCAACCAGTTCAGCGGTCCGGCGCCGCGGGCAGCCACGGAAACCAACCCGGTGGCAGCAAGGGCTGCCACGACAAGTCCGCCGCGGTAGGTGCCGGATCCAGTGTCGGACAGGGTCAGCATGCAGATGCCCAACGTCAATAAACTGACCGGACCAAGAATCCACTCTCGTGCCGTCAACTTGATTCGGCCACCTCGCCGAACAGGGTCCACCAGTGAGGCAGGGCGGGCCAGGGCCAGCGCGGCGCCAAGCATCAAGCTGAAACCGTGGGTGTCGGTCCCGGTGTAGACCCTGGTCGGGTCGTCTCCGGTACGGAAGACAAGAGCCATTGAAATGGCCGACACTGCCCCGAGGGCCAACACCGCTGCTACCCGAGGTTTTTGCCGATGCACCTTGGCCAACAGCACTGTGATCACCAGCGGCCAGACCAAATAGAACTGCTCCTCAACGGCCAGTGACCACAGGTGGGTCAGCAGGGCCGGTGTGGAGTGCTCCACGTAGGAGGCTCCGGTGCTGATCTGTAACCAGTTGCTCGAATAGGTCAGGGCGCCGAATACCTGGGTGCGCAAACCGGCGTTCAGATCTCGACCGAATGCAAAGGCCAGTGCGCAGACGACGACCAGCATCAGTATCAGCGCAGGCATGAGGCGCCGCGCACGGCGTAGCCAGAAGGCTCTCAGGCAGATATGTCCGTTCTGATCTCGCTCCCGCTGCATGAGCGCGGTCACCAAGTAGCCGGACATCACAAAGAACACATCGACGCCAAGAAAACCGCCGGGTAGCCAGCCGGCTCCCGCGTGATAGACGATAACGGCGACAACAGCAATAGCCCGCACTCCATCCAGCGCGGGAGCGTAGCCGCGAGGGACGCGCACTGACGAGGGGGTTGCGATGACGGACTCCTGGAGGCATGCATTGGGTCAGCGACGCTCAAAACGACACACGCTGAGCTGCACAAGAGTGCTCATTGACTCTAGAGGGTGACATCCCCGACCTCGACCAGCCTCCGCTCGGACGGAGGGTGTGTCGCCTGCAACGAATCCTCGCCGCGATCGATGCCCGGACGCTGCGCTGTCCTCAGGCCAGGACCAGAACAAACAGAAGTAGCTCCACCGCCGAGACTGCCACCGCGCATCGAACCACTGTCGGCCGGATGGCCGACCATTCAAATTTGCTTCTGGCCGGGATGCCCGCCGCCAGTGCTGCCAGCTGGTGGGTGATCGGCAGCAGGGCTCCCAGCATCAGCGCGGTGAAATCCAACGAGTCCTCGCCAGTACCGGTAGTACTCAAAAGACGCATCATGATCGCCAGAACGCACAGCACCAGGGGTGCCAGCGAGGCAGGGTCGACAGTTGCCCATAACCACAATCCCAGCAAGAGCAACACCAGCACCGGCACCGGAATCTCAACGGTGATTGTGAGGTACAGGTAGAGACAGACACCGGCGCCGGCCAGTGCGTAGATCAAGTGAAGACCGAGACCTGATATACCGGGCTCAGCCGGTCTTGGCATCAGATCCGACTCCTGCACGAGGTCGCTCATCATCGCCTCCTGAGCGCCCTGGT
>JBBSRY010000283.1:0-4337 GCA_038242595.1 Mycobacteriales bacterium | reverse complement strand
GAAGCTGTTGTTGGCAAGGTAGGGTTCAACCTCAGCATGAGGTTGCAGTAATTGTGACATTCGCAGTAAGTGTGACAATCCCAGAACGACCGAACGGGGTTGGATCGTTGACCGGTCGGCCGACGTTTTCCAACGAGTGATCAAACGCGGAGGACAAGCAATGCGGCTGACGCCAGCAGAAGTGCACAATGTTGCCTTCAAGAAGCCGTCAATCGGCAAGCGGGGCTACGACGAGGACGAGGTCGATGCCTTCCTTGACCTGGTCGAGGACGAGCTCGCCCGATTGATCGAGGAAAACAACGAGCTGACTTCTCGGCTCGCAACGTTCGAGTCCGGTCAAACTCCCGCTCCGGCGGCGCAGCCGGCCCAGGCTTCGGCCCCGGAGCCCGCGGTCGAGATCGTCAAAGAAGCTCCGGCCCCGGAACCGATCCCCGAACCAGTTGCAGCGCCGGTCCAGCAGGCGCCGGTTGAGCAGGCGCCGGCACCGAGCAGCTACGCCCCCAGTGGCGACAGCCACATCCAGGCGGCGAAACTTCTCGGATTGGCTCAGGAAACCGCCGAACGCCTCACCGGTGAAGCGGCTCAGGAAGCCCACGAGACGCTCACCAACGCGCGCGCCGAATCCGAGCGTTTGCTCGCGGAGGTAAATACCGAGTCCGAGCGACTGGTCACCGAGGCCTCCACGCATTCTGAAGCTTTGGTCAACGACGCCAATACCCGCGCCGAGGCCACCGAGCGTGACTCTCGCGTCAAGGCCGAAGCACTCGACCGTGAGGCACAGCGTAAGTACACCGAGGTCATGACGCAGCTCACCAGCCAGCGGACCGCCCTCGAGCAGAAGATCGATGACCTGCGCACCTACGAGCGGGACTACCGTTCGCGCCTCCGTGGCTGGATCACCGAGCAGTTGCAACAGCTCGACGGTTCCGACGGGGACGCCGACGACGGTCAGCCCGCCCAGCAGTAAGCTTGGCCAGCCAGCGCCCGCCTTCGGATGTCGAAGGCGGGCGCTGCTGTGTTTTGCCGGCGCTGAAGGCAGCATGCGCCGAGCCCACTTCGGGAACCTGCAGCGAGCAATGCTGGTCTGGGATGATCCGAGTGGCGCTCACGAGTTGCACACCTGAGTAACATTGAGCACGCAGGCTTTGACCCGGCCATCACCGGCGAGCCTTTCGGAAGAACAGAACCGCAGCACCATGGCGGCTCCCAGTAGAACCGGACGTCAGCGGCACGACACAGCCGTTTGTGAGTGGTCGGATTCCTCCCGGTTCCGGCAACGCGGGGTGGTACCGCGGGTGGGTCGCAAACCCTCTCGTCCCTGCACTGGGGTTCACCGACTTGGGTCGGCCGATCTCAGGAGCAGCCTCGGTACCCGCCGAAGTTGCTGAAACGGTAGATGAGGAGCAAGACCACCATGAGCGATTCCTATCCCCGCGCCGGCGCGAAGAGCGTCACCGCGCATGCCAATTTCCCGGATTTGGAAGTCGAAGTACTCGACTATTGGGCGCGGGACAATACCTTTCAGGCATCGGTGGACAATCGCGACGCCGGTAGCAACGGATCCAATGAATTCGTTTTCTACGACGGCCCGCCCTTTGCCAATGGGTTGCCGCACTACGGGCACCTGCTGACCGGTTACGTCAAAGATCTCATCCCGCGGTACCAGACAATGAAGGGACGCCGCGTCGAGCGTCGTTTCGGTTGGGACTGTCATGGTCTGCCGGCCGAGGTCGAAGCCGAACGTCAGCTCGGAATCAAGCACAAGTCCGAGATCGAGTCGATGGGTGTCGCCGCATTCAACGACGCCTGCCGTACCTCGGTGCTTGCCTACACCAGTGACTGGGAGCAGTACGTCACCCGGCAGGCCCGCTGGGTGGATTTCCAGAACGACTACAAGACGCTCGATCTGGACTACATGGAATCGGTCATGTGGGCGTTCAAAACCCTGTGGGACAAGGGTTTGGTGTACGAGGGCTACCGGGTCCTCTGGTACTGCTGGCGCTGTGAAACTCCGCTGTCGAACACCGAGACCAAGATGGACGACTCCTACCGCAGCCGGCAGGACCCGGCCGTGACGGTAGCGTTCCCGCTGGATGCCCCGGGCACCGATCTGGACGGCGTGAAGGCGCTGGCCTGGACGACAACGCCGTGGACCCTGCCGTCCAATATGGCGATGGCCGTCGGCCCGGATTTGGACTATGCGGTGGTCGAGTCATCGGCCAAACCCGGTCAGAAGTTCTTGCTGGCCGAGGCCAGACTTACTGCCTATTCGCGTGAGCTGGGCGAGGACGTCACCGAGCGAGTTGTCCGCCGGCTCAAGGGCTCTGAGCTGATCGGTACCAGGTACAGGCCGCCGTTCGACTTCTTCGTCGGACGGGAGAATGCGCATCAGGTGCTGGCTGCCGATTACGTCACGACCGAGGACGGAACCGGTGTCGTGCACATCGCGCCCGCCTTCGGTGAGGATGACAAACTGGTGACCGATGCGGCCGATATCGAGGTGGTCAATCCGGTCGACAAGAGCGGTGTCTTCACCAGCGAGGTACCGCCGTATGAGGGTATGCAGGTTTTCGATGCCAACCCGCACATCATCAAGGATCTCCAGGCCGCTGATCTGTTGATCCGCCGGGAAACCTATGACCACTCCTACCCACACTGCTGGCGTTGCCAGAACCCGCTGATTCAGCGGGCGGTGTCATCCTGGTTCGTCGCTGTCACGCAAATCCGCGACCGAATGGTCGAGCTGAACCGACAGATCACCTGGACCCCGACTCACATCAAGGACGGGCAGTTCGGCAAATGGTTGGAGAATGCCCGCGATTGGTCGATCTCCCGTAACCGGTTTTGGGGTTCGCCGATCCCGGTCTGGGTCTGCGATGACCCGGCCTACCCACGCACCGATGTGTACGGCGGACTGGACGACATCGAACGCGATTTCGGTGTCCGTCCCACCGATCTGCACCGCCCGTTTGTTGATGAGCTGATTCGGCCGAACCCGGACGATCCGACCGGTCGCTCGACGATGCGCCGGGTGCCGGAAGTGCTGGACTGCTGGTTCGAATCCGGATCGATGCCGTTCGCCCAGGTGCATTACCCGTTCGAAAACCGCGAGTGGTTCGAGGGGCACTACCCCGGTGACTTCATCGTCGAGTACAACGGTCAGACCCGCGGCTGGTTCTACACGCTGCACGTGCTGGCGACCGCGTTGTTCGACCGACCGTCTTTCCGGACGGTGTCTGCGCACGGCATCGTGCTCGGCGACGACGGCCTGAAGATGTCCAAATCGCTGCGCAATTACCCGGATGTCAACGAGGTCTTCGAACGTGACGGGTCCGATGCGATGCGTTGGTTCCTGATGGCGTCCCCGATCCTGCGTGGTGGCGATCTGATCGTCACCGAGGCCGGTATCCGGGACGGAGTAAGGCAGGCGGTGTTGCCGCTGTGGAATGCCTGGTACTTCCTGTCGCTGTATGCCGGTGCTGCCGGAAAGGTTGGGAAGCCCCGCACCGATTCGCCGGATCTGCTGGATCGCTACATCCTGGCAAAGTTGCACGAACTGACGGTGGATGTGACGGCAGATCTGGACGTCACCGACATCGCCGGAGCATGCGCCAAGGTGCGCTCCTTCCTGGAAGTGCTGACGAACTGGTACGTGCGTCGGTCACGCCAGCGATTCTGGGATGGCGACGATGATGCCATCGACACGCTGCACACCGTGCTCGAGGTGCTCTGCCGGGTGGCAGCACCGCTGCTTCCGTTGACCACCGAGGTGATCTGGCGCGGGCTGACCGGTGAACGCAGCGTTCATCTGACCGACTGGCCGGCCGATTTCGACCTGCCGGCCGATGCGGCCCTGGTGGGCGCGATGGACGAACTGCGGGAGGTGGCGTCTACCTCGCTGTCGGTACGCAAGGCGGCCAAATTGCGGGTGCGGCAGCCGCTGGCGTCGGCCACGGTCGTGGTTGCCGATTCCAGCGCGTTGGCTCCGTACGCCGATCTGCTGAAAGAGGAGATCAACGTGCGCGAGGTGGTGCTGACCAATCTGGCAGACGGCGGTGAAAGTCGGGTCAAGCACCAGTAGACAGTCAATGCCCGTGCTGCCGGTCCTCGGTTGGGAAAGCAGGTGCAGCAGGTGATCAAGGCGTCCAAATCCGGCGACTGGGCGGTTGCGGAAGATGGCAGCCTCACCTGCGGTGGGGTAGCGCTACAGGCCGGGGAGTACAGCTTGGATCTGGTCGCGGCCGGCGGTGATCATGCCGAGGCGATCGGGATGTTGCGCGGCGGCGGGTTTGTCGTGCTGGACGTCGAACTTGACGCCGACCTGCTGGCCGAGGGTG